>JBOGWV010000076.1:0-2202 GCA_050693975.1 Actinomycetota bacterium | reverse complement strand
AACAGCCGATCGCGTTTCTCGTCGTAATCGAGGCTGTCGATGCGACCCGCCAGTTGTGAGAGACCGAGCCCGTTTACCTCGTCGTAGCGGGGGTGATCGGAGATCAGCGGGCCCTTGCCCACGGGGCGCCAGGTTCCTCCCGTCCCCGAAACTCGAGGAGAGGCCGACTCGAGTTGGGCGGTCTGCGTCACTGCGTTTTGGAAGGCTCCGGGAGCCACGGAGTCGAAGGGCGCGGCGGCACGCGACACCCGCTGTCCGAGCATCGCCTGGATCTCGGCGAACTCCTCGGGATGCTTGTTGGAAAGACAGACGCCCGACGAGGGCAGCTCGGCATCCATCTCGGCGAGATGCTCCTCGAAATCGGCAGAGAGGTCGGGAGCCTTGAGCTCGCGCTCGATGGATCGTTCTTGGTCCCAGGATTGGAAGCCTGGCGGGCACTCTGCGGCCGAAGCCCGTGGCTTCAAATCGGAGCCGTCGTCGCTCTGCAGCAGCCCCAAAGTCAACAACCCGATGATCGCAGGCAACGCGATCGCGGCGCGAGTTCGACCCCTCAGAAATGCTTTGATCACGTCCGCCTCCTCCTGGCTGCTCCGTCCCTTTAGGAGGAATTGACCATCGAGGGCCGCTTTCCTGCCCGGCGCGTAACGCGCCGGCTCTCTCCTCGTTAGGCGTCACATATGTGTTTCGGCGGAACCACCAAACGGGTACCCATCGCGGGCATCGTCCTCGCCTTGGTGCTGGGGGCATGCGCCGGCACCTCATCCACAGAGTCGGGATCCTCGAGTTCCCAGGACAAACCCCGAGTCGGACGGGTTCAGTCCACCGACAAAAGCACCAAGCCGAAGCGGATCGACCCCCGAAGAGGAGGCCTGGAGATCGGGCTTGCTGAGTGGGCCCTTGCTCCCGAGGCCTCGGCGATCCGGCCGGGTCGGGTGAACTTCGTGCTCCACAATCGCGGGACGATGAACCACGGCTTCGAGATCGAGCTCGAGGGCGATAGCAGCGGGCACGGCTCGGGAGATCTGTTCAAGGCCGAGTCCGAGCTGATCGAACCAGGCGAGTCCACCCACCTCAGCATGGAGCTTCCCCCCGGCGTCTACAAGATCGAGTGCCTCGTCGAGGGTCACGACGACATGGGTATGGAGGGCTTCCTCGAGGTGCGCAAGGACGCTCCTCTAAAGAAGGTCACCTCGGGCGGCCCACCGGATCGAATCGACATCGTGGATTTCGCCTTCTCCCCGACCCGCGCCCAGGTCCCGACCGGCACCGAAATCACCTGGTCGAACGAGGATCCCACCGGGCACACCGTTACCGCGGTGGACGGGGAGTTCGGCTCCGACACCTTGGACTCGGGCGACTCCTTCTCCGTGAGCTTCAAGAAGCCCGGTCTCTACGCGTATCGCTGCGCCATCCACCCCCAGATGAAAGGAAGCGTGAGAGTCGAATGAGAGGAGAACCGATGAACACCAGGCGAATGCTCGTTGCAGTTGGCATCGTCGCCCTTCTGGCCGCGGCCTGCGGAGGTGACGACGCAGGTGCGGAAGCCACTGGCGGAGGTGGCGGAGGTGGCGGTGCTGCCACGACCATCACCGCATCGGACTTCGCCTTCGACCCCGAGTCAGTGACGATTGCGGCCGGAGACGGCATCGAACTCACCAACGACGGCGAGGCCGAGCACAACATCACCGCCGAAGACGCAGGGCTAGACGAAGACGTCGACGCGGGTGACTCGGTGACGGTCGACACCAGTGGGGTCGAGCCCGGAACCTACGACTTCTTCTGCGAGTACCACCCCGACCAGATGAAGGGAACGCTCGAGGTTACGGAGTAAGGCCCCTTACTTGACGGCCCCCGCGGTCAGGCCGGAGACGATCCGTCGCTGGAAGAACAGCACCATGATCACCAACGGGATGGTCATGAGCAGCGAGGCGGCGGCCTGCGCTCCGTAGTCCGTCGTATATATGGAGGCGAACTGCGGAATGATCACCGTCGCCGGTTGCACCTTGGGCTCGAGCAGGAAGGTGTTCGCAAAGAGGAACTCGTTCCTCGCGAAGATGAACGTCAGCACGCCGGTCGTGACCACACCGGGGGCCGAGAGGGGGCACCGTCACCTTGTAGAACGCCTGCCACACGTTGGCGCCGTCGACCTTCGCGGCCTCCTCGAGGTCGGGGGATGATCGCCGCCCAGTAGGTGTTGAGGAT
>JBOGWV010000075.1:0-12772 GCA_050693975.1 Actinomycetota bacterium | reverse complement strand
TGACCCACACTAGCCACATCTTCACAGAAAAACAAGAAGAGTCTGTTTTTATTGATAAAAGAAGCTCAAAGGCCTAGAATCAGGGCCATGACGCCATCCGCTCACCCCGCGCTCGCCACCCTCCCGGTCACCAAGAGGGCGCTGCTCAACACCCTGAAGCGACGCGGCGATCTGACCTCGGAGGACCTCGCCACGGCTCTCGAGATCACCGTCTCCGGGGTGCGGCAACAGCTCACCGCTCTGCAGCGAGACGGACTGGTGACCTTCGACGAGATCCGCTCGGGCCCCGGGCGACCTCGCTACGTCTACAGGCTGACGCCGGCCGCAGACGCCCTCTATCCGCGCGCCTACGCCGAGATCACCAACGAGCTGTTGGAATACGTCGAGGACGCCGACCCGGCCCTGCTCGACTCCGTGTTCGCGAAGCGACGAGAGCGCCGAATCCAACGGGCGCGGGCTCGGCTCGAGGGCAGGAGTTTTCCCGAGCGGGTGGCCGAGCTGGCTCGGATCCTCGACGAGGATGGCTACCTCGCCGATCACACGCGCCTCGACGATTTCACTTGGCTCGTAACCGAACACAACTGCGCCATCTTTGGCGTGGCCATGCGATACGGCCAGGCCTGCAGCAGCGAGATCGAGTTCATCCGGGCGGTCATGCCCGACGCTGAGATCGAACGCATCTCACACATGGTCGCGGGAGAGCACCACTGCAGCTATCGAATCGCCACCGGCAATTAGATTGGTCGGATGGTCAGGCGAGCTCATGGTGCGTACTCGGACGCCGCGAAATGGATCAAGCTGGCGCGCCCCCGCGGACTCAGTCGTTCAGGTTTCGCGGGCCGCTGCTTTCAGAACAGCCTCATCGCGGGGGTGGTCGTCCTCGGGCTCATCGGACTGGCTTCACCATCGGCGTACGGTCAATCGCGCGGCTTCTCCGGCGGCGGAAAGATAGGGGGACTGGGGCTGGGGTGGCCGGCCCTCGTCGTGGTGGGCTTGGTCCTCCTGGGTGTCGTGTATGCGCTCGCCCACAACGCGGGGATCCGGTGGACGGTGACCCGGATGATCGATCCGTGGCGGCGGCCGATGAGCGAGCACCCCAACTACGAGGGGGCGGTGGGGGCGCTCGAGGAATGTCCCGACGCGCTGCGAACCCGATTCGCATGGAAGTTCGTCTACCGGCCTTTGGTGTTCGCGGTGCTGGCCAGCTTCTTCGCCTTCAGCGCGGCCTACTTCTTGATCGACGCAGTCCTCGCGCAGTTCAGCGTTGGCTGGGAACAGCCGGTGCTCGCGGCGGTGAACATCGTCCTCAGTGTGTTGCTCTGGCGGGCCTCGGCCCCCGGTCTCTCGACCTGGCGCCTCGCCGCGAGCGTCCACAAGGCGGCCACGACCGGATACTCGTAGTCACTTCTCGAGCACCTTAGTGACCGCGTCCCACAGCTTGGGAGCGTCGCCGCGCATGACATCACCCGCGGGCAGGCCGGTCTCGGCCTCGACCTCTTCGAGCGCGGCGCGCGCATCAGCGTCGTCGAGCCCTCTGGTGTTCAACGCGACGCATGACACCGGTGCGCTCCGCACGGTGCCGGCCATGGCCTCGTAGGTAGTGACCATCTCGGCAAGCGGGGGGAGCCGGGTGAACGGTGGTTCCTCGATCGCGGTGCGGCCGGCCTGGTGACACAGGACCAGGGCCTCGGGGGCCGAGCCGTGCAACAGGCCGAGCGTCACTCCCGAGTAAGCGGGGTGCCAAAGGCTCCCCTGGCCTTCGACGATAAGCACCTCTGAGGTCGGATTCGACTCGCACACGAGTTGCTCGGCCGCGCCCGCGGTGAAGTCCGAGATGACGCGGTCCACCGCGATCCCCCTGCCGGCGATGAGGATGCCGGTCTGTCCGGTCGCGACGAACTCCGTAGCGGTGCCGGCTCGCCGCCCCGCCTCCGCGATCTCTACCGAGACCGTCATCTTCCCGACCGCGCAATCGCTGCCCACCGTTTGGACTATGCGTTGGGGTACCTCGAGGCTCTTGCCCGAGAACAGCGGGATGCCGTCGGGCGGCACGCGCACGTCCCACAGGTCGACGCCGTGTTGGGCCGCGAGCGAGACGAGGCCCTGGTCGTCGGCGAGCAGCGTGTGCAGGCCGTTCGCGATCTCAAGACCGGCCTCGATCGACTCGACGATCCATGTCCGCCAGTGGTCCGGCATCCATCCGCCCGGCGTCGCAACTCCGAGCAGCAACGAGGTCGGATCGTAAGCAAGCCCCTCGGCCACGCTTCCCACGATTGGTGCGCCACGCCCAAGTTCGGGAAGGACATCGATCAAGTCGCGGCCGGCGTGCTCCGCGTCCACCACCGCCGCGATGTGATCCGGTGCGTAATGGATCACGCCGTGCGCCGTCTTGGCGTTGCGCTCGGTGAGATAGCCGTCGGTGAGCACCAGCCAAGACCTCATGAGGAGACCCCCAGTCCCGGCCCCCTTGGGAGCGTCACGGTTCCTTTGTCGTAGGTGACGCCCGGGTGTGGATCCTCCGCGAGCAACAGGGGCCCGTCGATGTCGGCGTAGTCCACCAGGGCCGCGACCGACGCCTCGGCGGTCCCGCTCACCCCCGAGGTCAGGTCGCATCCAAGCATCACTTTCATCTCGAGAGCGCGCGCCGTCGAAATTGCGCGAAGCGCCTCGCGGATGCCTCCCGTCTTACGCAGCTTCAGGTTCACGCCGTCGACCACACCGGCGAGCCGTGCGACATCGGCGGCCGTGCAGACGTCCTCGTCGGCGAACACCGGGATGCTAGTGGACTCGGTTACCCCGGCGAGGTCGCCGAAATGTCCTCGGGCGATGGGCTGCTCGCATAACTCGATGTCGAATTCCTCTAGCGCATGCAGTCGCTCGATCGCCTCGCCGGCGCTCCAACCCTCGTTGGCATCGATGCGGATGGCGCCCGAGTAGCTCGAACGGATGACGGCTACGGCGTCCACGTCGCCCTCGAAACCGACCTTGGTCTTGAGACAGGGGTGATCGCCGAGCCGCCGTGCTCTCGCCACCATGGCATCGACCTCGGAGATCGGTACCGTCACCGAGGTTGCCGGAAGGGGACGCCCCGCCAGGCCGAGCAACTGAGCCACCGAGAGGCCGGCCAGCTTGCCGGCAAGGTCGTGCAGCGCGATGTCGAGCGCGCAACGAGCCGGGGACGGGGGCAGCAGCTCGAGGACCTGCTCGAGGTCGAAGGGGTCGCCGAGACCCGCGGGGTCGAGGCCGTCCAACGTGTCCAGCGTCGCCTTCGGGGAGTCGCCCGCCCGGTCGTCGGGAGACACCTCGCCGATGCCCTCACAGTCCGCATGGCGCACCCTCACAAAGACGTTCGAGGCGACGTCCCACGACACGGTGGCGATGGTGAACCTCTCGGCGAGCTCGAGATCTCGCTGGTAAGCATCGAGCTCCCAGCCCCTTATCCCACCTTTATCTGGAGACATCTCATAATGAGAGCATGATCAAGAACACTCTCAAGACCTACACCCTCATGGCTGCGCTCGGCGGCCTCCTCATCGTCGCCGGCGGAGTCCTCGGCGGTGGCTCAGGAGCGTTCATCGGGCTCGCCATCGGTCTGGTCTTCGTGGGTGGCTCTTACTGGTTCTCCGACAAGATCGCCATCAAGGCCTCCCGGGCTCAGCCTCTCGACGAGGCGGAGGCGCCGGGTATCTACCGGATGGTGCGCGAGCTGACGACGGCCGCCAACATGCCGATGCCCCGCCTCTACATCACCCCCGACCAGCAGCCCAACGCGTTCGCGACCGGACGGAACGAGCGCACCGCGGTGGTCGCGGTGACCCAGGGCATCACTCAGATCCTCACCGAGGACGAGCTGCGCGGGGTCATCTCGCACGAGCTCGCCCACATTCGGAACAAGGACATTCTCATCGGCTCGGTGGCGGCGGCCATCGCCATGGGCATCACCTTCATGGCCCGCATGTTGATGTGGGGTGCGATGTTCGGTGGCATGGGCGGCAGCGACGACGAGGGCGGCGGCAACCCACTGGGCGCGCTGGCTCTGATGATCCTTGCGCCCATCGCGGCGATGATGCTGCAGATGGCCATCTCGCGCAGCCGGGAGTACGAGGCCGATCGCCTCGGCGCACGGTTGTCGGGTTCCGGAGAGCCACTCGCACGCGCGCTCGAGAAGCTTCACAACGCGTCGCAGAAGGTGCCTATGAACATCAACCCGGCGCAGGCGCAGGCCTATATCGTCAACCCGCTCACCGGCCGCAACGTCGCCTTCAGGAATCTGTTCACGACGCACCCTCCGGTCGAGGAGCGCATCGCGCGCCTGCGCTCGCCGCAACTCGTCTAGCGTTCGCCTACATAAGGCTCAGCTGTTCGCTTCGAGAGCGTGACGGCGCGGGCTTGTCGGGAGAGCGCCAGCGCGACCACGTCGCGTGCCGGCTCGGCTCCGGTCGCGGCGTCTCCTTCTTGATGGTGTCGACCATCTCGGACAGGGCCTTGCGATCGTGCTCGCGAGCGTACGAGCGGCGGCCGTACATCGACATGTAGCGGGCGACCAGGTCGGGGTAGTTCTCCTCGAGCCAGCCCATGTACTCCTCCTTAACGCCGGGGCGCAGGTGCAGCAGGATCGGAGAGACGTGAGTTGCCCCCGCGTCGAACGCCGACTCGATCACTGCTCGAATCTGCTCCGGACGGTCGCTGATGCCCGGCAGAATCGGCGCGAGCATCACGCCGCATGGAATGCCGGCTTCGTTCAGTCGTTTCACGACCTCCATCCGTTTGCGGGGATGCGGCGTGCCGGGCTCGCTCTTAGCCCATGCTTCCTCGTCGAGCGTGCCGATCGAGAACGCGGTCGACACGTCGGTCACCGCGGCGGCCTGTTGTAGTAGTTCGATATCGCGAGAGATGAGCGTGCCCTTGGTAAGGATCGAGAACGGGTTGCGAAACTCGGTCAGCGTCTCGATGATGCTCCGGGTGATCTTGTAGCGGCCCTCGGCCCGCTGATAGGGATCGGTGGCCGTTCCCATGGCGATGTGTTCGCCCTTCCATTTACGAGCCCTTAGATCCTTGCGAAGGACCTCGGGGGCGTTCACCTTGACCACGATCTTCGACTCGAAGTCCCGACCGGCGTTCATATCCATGAAGTTGTGAGTAGTACGAGCAAAGCAGTTATGACTGACCACGCCGTTCGCAATAAAGTCGCCAGTCCCGGTCGTGATGTCGTACATCGGAAGATCGATCCCCAACGCGTTAATCGAAACCACTCGGAGCGGAGCGTTCCCCTTGATCGCTCGACCCTCGAAGGTCCTCTTTCGGGTGATCGCGGGGTCTGCCAGATGGAAGAAACGCAGATGGTTCCGAAGGCCGCCAACCAGCCGCACGTTGAACATCGGCTTCCGCGGGGTGCCCGACTCTGAAACCCGCGCCACGCTCTCCACGACGAACGGAAGATTGAAGCCGCGCAGGCAGGTCGTGATCTGATCGATGATCTCCGGATCCGAGTTCGCGATCCGAAGGACGCCGAGATTGTAGCCACCTTCCGCGTCGAAGATGCCCGCAAGAAATCCCTTGCGCCAATCCTCCGTCGACTCGTTGGGCCAGCGGACAATGTCGCGAATCGTTGCAACCCCGGAACGGGTGGAGGTCCGAATAGCAGTGAGGGCCTTGGTTGCGGTCGCCGCCTCCTGGAAGAGAAACTCCTGAGTTATGACCCCGTCGTCGACCAAGTACTCCCGAGCCCGGCGCACAGCCTCAAGATCGACGAGGGCCAACCGAAACCGGTGCACTTCATTCGAGGTTCTTCCTGGGCGATCGTAAGAATAGGAGCCGATGTGTCCGTCTCCCCGGACGAGACCGCATAGGTACCCCCGCTTATAGTCGGCCCCGTGATTCGGGCTTCTGACGAAGGCTCCGGTGCCCATCAGCTTGTTGTTCGGAGTCAGGTGGGGTCGTGATGAGCCATGCTCGCTGCCGGTCACATACTTCCAGCCTCGATTGGTCAGAAATCGATGATCCTCGCTTGCCACGAGTTCGGTCCCGTCCTCGAGCACGATGCGGTAGGCGGGCTTCACGGTCGACCAGTGAGCGAGAACCTTCGTCGTCACATAGCGCCGGTAAGTGCCTCCGCGCTCAGTCCCGTAGATCTCGTCCCCAACTCGAATGTCGGCGAGAGCCCTGGTGCGACCATCGGCCATCAGAATCGGGGTGTCGCCCGCCATGCAGTAGCTGCAGGCATGGCTGCAGCCCCGGTAGGGGTTGATCGTGTAGTTGAACGGCAGGCGGTCGCCGGGCACGTGGTTGATGATCGATTTGGACTCGACCTCGATGAAGGTGATCCCCTTGAAGTGCGGGGTGTCGAAAGTCCTGCGCCGGAGCTCGAAGAGCTGCTCTGCCATGCACGAACACTATCGAACATACGTTCGATAGTCAACGAGGGCAAGCCCCCGGCGACCATCGTCATTGAGGACCCTCGGGAGGGGGCTGGCGTGACAATGGTCGGGCGGGGTCAGCTCTCCGGGAGGGGGCGGGAGGCGCTGAAATAGGTCGCCAGCTCGACGAACACGATCGCGGCGAGGATCAGCGCGGCCCCCGTCCAGTCGAAGGTCGTGAATCGCTCCCCCGCGATCAAGAAGGCGAACAGCCCGGCGAAGGCGGGCTCGCTCGCAAGGATCAGTGCGGTGCGCGCCGGCGGGGCGTGCTGCTGGGCATAGGTCTGCACGAAGAAGCCCAACGCACTGGCGACCAACGAGGTGACGAGCAGCGCGCTCCAAACCGTCACTCCCCGGGGCACCGCTAGGTCGCCGGCCACGCCCGCCACCATGAGGCTGAAGAACCCCGCGACCCCGAGCTGCACCGCCAGCAGCGCCCCAATGTCGTGCTTCTTGATCGCTCGGTCGGTGGCGAGGATGTGAAACGCGAACGAGCAGGCGCAGCCGAACACCAGAGCATCGCCGAGCAGATCGCCCCCGCCGACGCCCGACAGCAGATAGAGACCGAACGCCGAGATCGCGGCCGCCACCCATGCGTACCAGCCCGCACTCTGCCCCAGAAAGATCATCCCGAACAGCGGGGTGAGCACGACGAACATGCCCGTGATGAAGCCGGCGTTGGACGCGGTCGTGTACTGCAGGCCCACGGTCTGGAAGATGTAGCCCGAGGTGAGAAACGCGCCCATGATGCAGCCGGCACGCCATCCCACCGTGCCCAGATGACGCAGCTCCCTGCGGAAGATCAGAGCCACGATCAGCGATGCCGGAATGAAGCGGTAGGCGAGAAAGGTCATCACCGGAATCTCGTTTACCGCGTCCTGCACCATGGTGAAGGTCAGGCCCCAGACCGCGGCGATCGCGATGAGAGCGAGCTCGGGGACGGGCGCCCGGCGTTCGGTGGTCGCGAGAGGAGGCGACGTCTTCATGAGCTTCAAGCTGCCACAGCTTGCGGGCTCAGCGAGCCACGCGCACGACCCGGCCCCCGGGAGGCTCGGGAAACTCATCGGGATGCAGAATCCAGGCGAGGATCTCGATGCCGTCGACGACCCGGGGGCCGGGTCGCGAGAAGTAAGAGGACGCGTCTACTGCGAAGACGTTGCCGGCGCGCGCGGCCGGCGTCGATGCAAAGGCCTCGATGTCGTACAGCCCTTCCGCCTGCTCGATCGTGTCGTCGAGGAAGTAGCCGCACGGCATGAACACAATGGTCTCCGGCGCGGCCTCGGCGATGTGCGTCCACTCGACTCGCTCCGAACGCTTTCCGACCGCACCCAAGACATCGCGGCCCCCAGCGATCTCGACCATCTCGGGAACCCAGTGCCCGCCGACGAAGGGAGGATCGGACCACTCCAGCGCCAGCGCCGGCACCGGTTCAAGTGACTCCGTCGCGTGGCGTATCGCGACGACGCGCGCCCGCAACCCGTCGACGGCGGACGCGTTTCCCCCGGCGCGCCGCGCCACCTGGTCGATTCCATCGAGGATTTCTCCAACGGTCGAGGGATCGAGCGAGATGACCTCCGCGTCGCAGCCCAACTTGTCGAGCGCATCCGTTACCTGACCGGACGGCACCGCGCAGACATGACACAGGTCCTGCGCCAGTATGAGCTCAGGCTGGATCGTGCGGATGAGCTGCTCGTCAAGGCGATACAGCGGCTCGCCGAGCGTCATCTTCTCGCCGACGATGCGGTCTATCTCTCCCGCGCTCATGTTTTCGTCGAGCGAAAGCGAGGTCGTCGACACCACCGGCTTCGAGGTCGCATCGGGGGGCCAGTTGCACTCGTGGGTGACGCCCTCGAGTTCGTTCTCGAGGTCGAGGAAGTACACGATCTCGGTTGCGCTGGGCAGCAGCGAAAGAATCTTCATCATCCGAAGAGCCTACCGATTGGCTTCGGCGATGGCCGCCTCGATGCGAGCCGCGTCCTCCTTGGGGAGCCAGCGAGCGACGGAGTCGGAGATCGCCCGAGGCGTGATCTCGCGACCCTGAGAACGCAGCGCAACGACCGTCTTGAAAATGAAGCCGCGGTAATCACCCGGGATGCGGACCCCGCCGGCCGTGCCTCGCTCCGTGAACTCGCGCTCGAGAGCCTCGAGCTCAGGATCGTCCCACCATGAGCCTTCCGTCACTGGCTCGACGCCTGGGCTTCGCAGTACAACGACGTTGACGGGGCGCGAACCCTCTCGCCGCCAGGTGGGAGCGTGGTGATAGTCGGGCTCGAAGTTGAGCCTGCGAGCATCGAGGTTGGCGAGATCCCGCGTGTCCCTGATGACCAGCACCAAACGAAGGAAACGATCGAGCTCGTCGGGCAGGTTTCCTGCGTTGCGGTACGCGAGTGCCTCTTGGTTCGTGAGTCGTTGAGCCCGTGACGGCCCACCCTCTTTGTCCGGAGAACGCCAACGCTGGAGCTCGCGCTCGAGATCCGCGGTGCTCATCAGGTACCAACCGTCGTGGAGCTGCTCGGCCCCCTCTTGGGTCACACGGATCTGGGCGGCCGAGTCTTCAGGAATCCAGCGAACATCAGGCTGACGCCCAGGAACAGCCCGGCCGAGAACGCCAGGTCCTCCACCGAGCCCACCGCGAGCCGCGCCAGCTCGCTCGCGATGGCCACCACGGTGGTGCCAAGAGCGATCAACAGGTTCGCCGCCGCCAGGCGCTTGAGTTGGGGCTGCCGTTTGCGGGCAAGCCTGGCCGCGGACCATAGGGCGCCTCCCACAACGACCAGAAAGCCGATGATCGAGAAGTAACGGGACAGAAGGCGAACGCCTTCGGACAAGACCTCCGAGCCGCGCGGTATCCCTCCGGCGGCGAGCGCCGTCTCGTCGAGATCCGCCTGGAAGACGATGATCGCGGCGACAACCGAGGCCACGGCGATCAGAATCATGGCCCCATCTGCGATCCGGCGCGGAGCCAGGAGATAGAGCGTGCCGAGGGCGAGTACGGGCACGTTCACCACGGCCCCGAACAGGTAGTAGACGCGGAAAGTGAACGGAAGCCAACCGGCCAGTGCTCCGACGGCGGCGGCCATGGACGCGAGGGCGAACATCCCGAGCGCCACAGACCACGCGGCAAGGTTGGGACGACGACGCTCGATGAACTGCGTCGCCAGAAGCCAGGAGAAATAGCCGCTAACCGCGGTGGCCGCGAGCGGGAACGCCCACATTTGAATCCCTGCACGTCGATGAGCCGGTCACGCCGGAAGGATACTGGCTCGGCCCTATATGGCCTCCGGCCAAGCGAGGAATGGGTATCTATTTCTTAGCGCGAAGCGCCCTGGCGATCACCCAGGCGAAGACCGCGGTCCCCACGGCCAGTCCACCACCGAGGACGAGCGTCACCCAGCCCGGCACATCGCCGACCGCCCAAACGACGACCGCGACGATGCTCACCACGCCAATCAGCGCAGCGCCGGACAACAGCACCGCAACTACCCAGGACACTACGTCCCGGGACTCGGGGCCCGTAGAGCGATCGTCCATGACCTGCACCCAAACTCCCTTCGCCATCCGCTCCTACCAATGTAGGACGGATCCGCCCGCTAACAAAGTTCTTTGTTCTTTGGTTCTTTGTTCGAACCGTTTGGTTCGCACTTTGATTCCCCCCGTGCTCCTATCCACCCTCGCTGTGGATCACGAAGGAGTGGCTGTAGAGCGCACCGTTCTTGGTGATGACCGCGATCGTCATGACGTGTGTACCGGGCTCGATGCCTTTGAAACGAGCCGACGCGCCGACCCGATCGGGTCCACCGCCACCGAAGCCGGCTGGCTTCCAGGTATCGTCGACCGCCATCAGCACCTGAGTGACGACCTTCTGCGACATGATCGAGGCCCTGGCCAGGAACGAGTTGCCCACCACGTTGCCGCCGCCGTCACCGTCCGCGTTCGGCCGATCGGGTGTGATCCCCACGTTGTTGAGCAGTGGGAGATCCACGAAGGCCCCCTCGGTCAGCACGGCCACGGGAAGGCCGTAGGCATCGAGCTCGGTGGTTCCCTCACGGGTCACGATGCCTCTCACGGTGAAGACGCCGCGCGAGCCCTCGCCGCTGCTCCCTCCCAGTGGGACGTAGCCGAACACGGTGTCCTCGGCCACTGAGTACTGAGCGAGGCCCTCGCTTGCTCCCCCTGCGACGAAGGCCTCGAACTCCTCTTTTGATATGCGAGCCTCGCCTGTGACGGGGTTGATCATCATCTCGTAGGCTCCGTCTATGTCGCCCCCCGCGATCGCATCGATCCACGCGCGCCCGACCTCGATGGCCCGGCCCTCCGCTTCGACCACCCCATCGACCGGCGCATTGGGGCTGCCGTCGACGCCCGAGGCGGTCTCGGCGGGATCGGGCTCGGGCGAGGCGCTCTCCGATTCCGAAGGAGACGGCGACGGTGGGGGCGTGATCGGCTCGGTCGAACCCGCCGGTGGGAAGGGACGAGGAGCCGGGCCCGGTCCGTCGGTGAGTGCACTTGCTCCGATAGCGCCGAGCCCGACCAGGGCGGCGGCAACTCCCGCGACCATCGCCATCATCTTGCGGCGCTCGTGGCGGCCCCGCGCGATCGTCTCGGCGAAGTTGAGAGACGCCACGGGAGACGACCCGGCGACCTCCTTCATCGAATTGCTCAGCCTGTCTTCGAAACTCATGTCATTTCCCTCGCATTGTTGTCCTCCAGCAGCGGGCGGAGCTCTTTGAGCGCCCGGTGCAGGTCGGACTTCACTGTCCCCAACGGCCGGTCGAGCGCTACCGAGATCTGGTGTTCGGTCATGTCCTCGTAGAAGCGCATAACCACCGTTGCCCGACGAACCGGCGAAAGGCTCCTCAGCGCGGCGGTCATGCGCAACCGTTCGTCGACGCTGCCACTCTTGCTCTCCACGAAGTCGTCGGGGACCTCGATGGGCCGGAGCTCCCGCACCTTCTTGCGTCGGTGCGCGCTGCGTATGAGGTTTACGACGATGCGGCGAGCGTAGGGGCCCGGGTTGTCGCCGGAGATTCGTCCCCAATGCTTGTAAACGCGCACAAGTGCCTCCTGCGCCAGGTCGGCCGCCTGGTCGGCGTCACCAGTCAGGAGCAGCGCGAAGCGCTGGAGGCGGAGGTTTTCCGCCTCGAAGAACTCTCGAAAGTCCCGCTCTCTCGTGCTCGTCCTCATCCTTGGAACCGACTCCGCACTCGCGCAGAAAGTTGCACGCTTGTCGAAAATGAATCCCCACTCCTCGCTTGGCCGGAGGCCATGTCGCCCGTGGCCGCAGTGGGGAAGGTGGCCCTCACCAGTAGGGTAGGCCGGTCACGTTCCTTTGGTGCAGCGGTGGCGGGAGAGGCAGGTCCGGTTGGACGGGGCGATCAGGGTCGCTACAACCGATTACCACACTGGGGGTGAACCCTTCCGCATCGTCAGCGGTGGCGTCATGCCCCTGCCGGGAGCCACCATTCTCGACAAGCGCCGGTACGCTGCCGAATACCTGGATGACATCCGGAGGCTGCTCGTCTACGAGCCGCGCGGTCACGCCGACATGTACGGCTGCTTCGTGACCGAGCCGGTCGACGACGAGGGCGACATCGGCGTCGTGTTCTTCCACAATGCGGGTTACAGCACCGCTTGTGGACACGGCACGATCGCGCTCGTTACGTGGGCCCTGGAGAGCGGCGTGCTGCCGATCACGGGGGCCCAGACCCGGGTGGTGGTGGATGCGCCGTCGGGCCGGTTGACCACGGTCGCGAGAACCGAAGGTTCGAAAGTTCGGTCGGTGCGTTTCACCAACGTCCCCTCGTTCGTGGTCGCCGAGGGGGTCCAGGTTGCCACCAGCGCCGGGGACGTAACCCTCGACATCTCCTACGGAGGCGCGTTCTACGCCTCGGTGCACGCCCCCGACCTTGGACTCTCGGTACAGTCCTCGGACCTGGCGGCCCTCATCACCCTCGGTCGAGAGATCAAGTCCGCAATCGAAAAGGAACACGACATCGTTCATCCCGCGGAGCCCGAGTTGCGCGATGTCTACGGGGTGATTTTCTTCGAGACATCCGAGCCGGGAGACGGCAGTCTGGGCCAGCGCAACGTCACGATCTTCGCCGACGGCGAAGTCGATCGTTCTCCATGCGGCAGTGGAACGTCGGCCCGATTGGCGATACTGGACAAATCGGGGGAGCTCCGGCGCGGCGACACCCTCGAGCACACCGGCATCGTCGACAGCGTGTTCCGGGCGCGCGTGTCCGGCGAAACCGAGGTCGAGGGAATCCCGGCAGTGATCACCGAGGTCGAGGGCAACGCCTTCATCTCCGGCTATCACCAGTTCGTGCTCGACCCCAACGACCCGCTGCGCACCG
>JBOGWV010000074.1:0-3481 GCA_050693975.1 Actinomycetota bacterium | reverse complement strand
TTGCCCGCGTAGAACACTCTTTGAGGGTCGCCGACTTCGGAAATAATCGACGCCGCATTCGACTCGATAGTGGTCCGGTCCATGAGCATCAAGGGAGTGCCGAACCGCTCTGCGAGATCGGCCACGTCGCAGCCGCCCACGATCAAATGCCCGTCGGCCGACGCGGTCGCACCGACCGGCAGGATCGAGCGCAGGCGCTCGTAACTCACCTTCGACTCTTCACGCGTTCACCCGAGCGACGCTCATTCGGTGGGTAGGACGGCAAGCTTCCCGTCAAAGACCAGCAGGCAGGCACCCCCGACCTGAACCGTGCCCGGCTTAGCCCTGACGTGAATCCGTGAAAGCCGGCCCATCTCGACGCCCTGAACGACCTCGAGGTCGATCGGGCCCATGCGATCGGCGAGGTAGAGACCCAAATCGGCCGCGGCCGAGCCTGTTCCAGGATCCTCACTTACGCCCACTCCGGGAAAGAAGCCGCGCGCCCGAAGGCGACCTGCCTGCACGGCGGTGAAGCAGTAAAAACCGCCAGGCGAGACGTCGGGCAACGCGTTGAGCTCTGGTCTGATACGGCCCAGGGATACAAGATCCCGCAGCGGCACCATGAGGTGACGGAGGCCCGCGTCCGCGAACCCAGGTCGCAAGTGGCCCGAGCGACCGAGCTCACGCGCCTCGAGGCCGACCGAGGATGAATCAACTCCGAGCCCGCGCGCAAGCCATAACGAGTAATCCGGGTGAACGTCGTCCTCGTCGCCACCGCTGTGACCGGTGCGGGCAAACCACACCAGGTTCGCGTCTACTCGAACGCGAGTGTCACCGGCACGCGAACGCTGGGTGAGTTCGTTGGATCCGACCAGCCCAAGGGTCCGCAGCACCCATGATGTACCCAGCGTTGGGTGCCCTGCGAAGCCGAGTTCCTCGGTGGGCGTGAAGATCCGAACGTTGTAGGAATCGCGATCGTATGAGGTCACGAAGGTCGTCTCCGACAGATTCATCTCCGACGCGAGGGCCTGCATCTGCGAGGCCGAGAGATCGGCCGCCTCGGGAAACACGGCAAGGGGGTTACCCCGAAAGGCCTCGTCGGCGAAAACGTCAACCTGAACGAATCTCATGTCACATGCGCTCCGGAGCCCCGACGCCCAAGATGCCGAGCCCATCGGCGATGACCGATCTCGTGGCGACGCACAGCGCGAGGCGCGCGTGGGTGAGTTCCCGATCCTCGGTCAACACCTGACAGTCCCTGTAGAAGCCGGAGAACACCGATGCCAGCTCCTCGATGTACTTGGTGACACGCTGCGGGGCCCGCCTGTTGGCGGCCTCGAGCAGCATCTCCTCGTAGGAGTCCAGCTTCCGCATGAGCCGGTCCTCCGAGTCGTGGGTCAATCGCTCGAGTGGCGCGTCGGTCACCGACGTGGCGGCATCCTGCTCGTCCGCCCGTCGTAGGATCGAGCAGATTCGAGCGTGCGCGTACTGCACGTAGAACACGGGGTTCTCGGGGGCTTGCTCTTTCGCAAGCTCGATGTCGAACTCGAGCGAAGCATCGATCGAGCGCGTGAGAAAGGTATAGCGCGCCGCGTCGACTCCCACCTCGTCGACCAACTCGTCGAGCCTGACGATCACCCCCGCACGCTTTGACGCCCTTACGGCCTCGCCGCCTCGCGTGAGTGACACCATCTGCACGAGCGGCACTTCGACGCGCTCGGGTTCGAAGCCGAGCGCCCGAACCGCAGCCATGAAGCGTGACACGGTGCCGTGGTGGTCCGCACCCCACAGGTAGATGAGACGGTCGAACCCGCGCGCAAACTTGTCCCGCACGTAGGCGACGTCGGCTGCAGAGTAAGTGGGCTGCCCGTTGGACCGCACCAGCACGCGATCCTTGTCGTCGCCGAACTCGGTCGACCTGAAGAACAGCGCTCCCTCTTTCTCGTATGTCCATCCACCTTCGCGCAGCGCTTCGAGGCCGGCGTCGACCTGTCCCGATTCATGCAGCGAACTCTCGAGCGTCCAGATGTCGAAGCCGGTGCCGAAGCGATCGAGCGACGAACGCGCGGCCTCGAGCATCCGGCCCATACCGAGCGCGCGCATCGCCAGGTTGCGCTCGTCCGCGTCCGCCTCGACGAACTTGTCGCCCAGCTCATCCGCTATAGCGCGTGCGATGTCGACCACGTATTGACCCTGGTAGCCATCGGTGGGCAACTCGACCTCGACGCCGAAGTGCTGGAGATAGCGAGCGGCGATGGACTCGCCGAACAACTGAATCTGGCGACCGGTGTCATTCCAGTAGAACTCGCGGGTGACTGCATAACCGGCGGCGTCGAGAAGGTTTGAGAGAGCGTCGCCCACGGCGGCGTGCCGGCCACTGACCACGTTTATCGGCCCGGTGGGATTGGACGACACGTACTCGAGGTTGATCTTCTGGCCCGCGCCTGCGTCGTGACGCCCGAACCGCGAGCTCGGATCCGCTGCCCTGCGGACCACATCGTGAAGCCAGGGCGCGGCCAGATGGAAGTTGAGGAAGCCGGGACCTGCGACCTCCACGCGCTCTACGACCTCGTTGACGGGCAGTCGCTCGACGATGGCCTCGGCGATGTCGCGAGGACGGCCCCGGCCCTTGGCGGCGGCGAGAGCAACGTTGGTCGCCCAGTCGCCATGTTCGCGGCGCTTGGGGCGCTCGAACGTGATGGGCGGAACCGCGTCCACCGTCAACACGCCGTCGAGAGTCGCCTGCTCGAGCGCCCTCCGGACGAGGTCCTCCAAAGAGTCCGTAATCATCGCCACCCATTGTGGCCTACGCGCTCGACCTCGCCCGCGATTGTTAGCCGATCAGACGCTGCACGACCTCGAGCAGCTCACCCGGATCGAAGGGCTTGGTGAGGTAGTCGGAGACACCATGATCGAGGCCGCGATCGATGTCAGATTGCTGTGCCTTCGCGGACAGGAACACCACGGGAATGCCTGCCGTCGCGTCGTTGCCCTTCAGTGCCTCGACGGCCTGATACCCGTCCATCCTCGGCATCATGATGTCGAGGATGACCAGATCGGGGACCTGGTCAGACGCCTGTTTGTAAGCCTCCTCGCCGTCGTGGGCAAGCAGCACCTCATAGCCTTCAAGCTCGAGGTTGACCTGCAGAAGACGCAGGATTACAGGGTCGTCGTCACAAATGAGGATTCGTTGTTGCGGCATGCCGTGAGGAGCGTAGCCGTTTACACCCCGACCCATAAGGCGTTCCCCACAAAAACCCCGGCAGAAGGCACATATCGATGCCGTAAAGTCTGACCTCTGAGCCCCCGTAGCTCAGGGGATAGAGCACTCGCCTCCGGAGCGAGGTGCGCAGGTTCGAATCCTGCCGGGGGCACCTCTGTCATGTCGCGGGGCATCGTGGACGGTTGTCGCGGAGCATAGTGGACACCGGTCACCCGAGATCGCGCGGCTGATAGTCCCGGCTGGGGTCGAGCTCGAAGTCCCTCAGCAGGACCCCTTCTC
>JBOGWV010000073.1:0-11452 GCA_050693975.1 Actinomycetota bacterium | reverse complement strand
TGGGGACCCCCACCTCACTCCCACAGCGTGAGGCGGTTGCCTTCGCGCAGTCTCCGACGTGAAGCCACGAGTCCAGGCTCTCGAGATGGTGCAGGGAGATGAGCGCCGTACTCGAGTGACCCGGTGTATGCAGAGTCGTGGGGGAGGGTCATCTGCACCGGGTGGACCCGTGGCCTCTCCGATATGGCCGAGGGCCAATCGGTATGTGGAGTCCGTCTCTGTGCTGCGAAGATGTGCATGACCCCATGATGCGTACGGCCCTTCGGGTGGCCTTAGGGCCGCCTTAAAGTCACGAGATCGTTGCAAGCATCTTTGGAAACGCCGCAGCCTCGATGCCGATTTCTTCCATTTGTCGCGAATACGCCCCGTACCAGCGGCGAGCTTCTCCGTGACGGCCGGCCGAGCTCAGCGTGCCGATGAGCTCGAGGTAGGCCTGCTCGTCGAACGCGTCTCGCTCGAGGATCCGCAGCAGATAGCGCACCGCCGCCTCGTCGTCCCGCCTGCCGGCGGCCATTTCGGCGAGCGCTCGGGCGACCTTCACGTAGGAGTCGCGCGCTTCCTCGCGCAGACCGGCGGACCAGTCCTCGTAGAGATCCTCCTCGAGGAAGTCACCGGCATACAGTGACTCCGCCCTGGCCAGGTGGTCGACTCCTTGGGCCTTATCTCTTCCGCCACGGAGCAGCTCGAACCCCGAGTCGACGTACGCCAGAAAATTCTCGACATCGACGCTGAGATGGTCGAGGTCGACGCGCAGGTTGTGCTGATCGGCCATGACAAAGTGCCCGGGATCGAACCGTTTGTCGGGATCGAGTACGGCGCGTAGCGTCGCCAGGGCGACGGAAAGCCGGTTGGAAACCTTGCGCGGATCCTCATCAGGCCACAGCGTCTCCATCAATTGCTCGCGCGTTGCCGGTCTTCCCCGCCGGGCCACCAGGATCTTCACGAGGTCGCGCGCCTTCTTCGATTGCCACTCCGTGCGGGTCACCGAATCTCCGTCGCGAACTACCCGAAACCCGCCCAAGGTGTGGATCTCGACTACACCCAGGTCCTGGTGCTTCAGGGAGAAGAGCAACCCGGCCGAGGTGGTGGATCCGGGCCGAACACCGTGGGCTCGCAGGACCCGTTCGGCCTGTTCGGCGGCGGGATTGTTGGGGGCCTCGTTGCGAAGATGGTGACCGGCGAGTTCGGCGCGTGCCTCCCCTAACGGGTTGCCTATCTCGCTCCACACCGTCCTCGCCTGGTCGAGCAGTCTCGCGCCCTCGACGGCGTCGCCGCCGCTGAGCGCCCTCAGTTCGAGCGCCTCCGCAAGACCGGCCCGGTCCCTTCGATCGCGAGCTTCTTGTGCCGCGCTCATCGAGTAGATGCCCGCCGGCTCCATGTCACCGCGGGCCGCCGCAATCCAGCCGGCGGCCAGAATCGCCGGAACGCGCTCCAAACCGACTCCCAGAGTGAGCGCGCGCTCCGCAAGCTCCGCGGCCCGTGGGGGGTCCTCGGTGGCGAGTAGTCGAGCGAGCCCCGCGAGCGCGGGTACTAGCGCCTGCAAGTCCTTGGGCTCCTCGGACTGTGCAACCGCCTCCTCGTAGGCGGCGCGAGCGAGCGCGTTCTCTCCCCTCTCCCGGTGTATGTCCGCGAGCGTGCACAACGGATAAGAGACGCGCCTGCTGTTCGCCCGCTGATAGAGGTTCTTGGCCGCCTCCAGATCGGCGATCGCCTCGTCGAGTTTTCCGAGATGGAACTTGACCTCTCCGCGGTTGGCGAGAGCCAAGGCCTGAAAGATGACGAATCCAGCGAGGTCGGCGAGACGCAGAGCTATGTCGAGTTCGTCGAGCGCATCGAGATAGGAGCTCTCCTCCATGTGATGAGAGGCGCGGTTCGTCCGCACGCGTGCGATCAACAGGACGTCCCGCGTACGCTCGGCATGCTCGAGGGCCTGAATGTAGTGAGCGTCGTTGGCGCGACGGTCGGCTTCGAGTGCGGCAAGCAGCGCAAGAACTGTGTGAGTCACGGCGAGTGCTTCGGAGTCCGCTGCAGCGCGCGCCTTGTGCATTGCCTCGTCTGCGCGTTCCCGGCACAGCTTGGCCTCCCCGCGCATCCAGTGCACGGTCGCGGTCCAGGCCAGAAGCAGCGACTCGTTACGAGGGTCGGAGCCGTCAATGCGCGCCCGAGCGAAAGTGTCAAGGGCAGCCTGGGGGTCGGAGCTTAGATAGTGAATGAGGACCATCCGCCAGGCGATCGCAGGCTCGAGTTGTTTCGAGTCACGCGCCACTCGCTCGAAGCAGTCGAGCGCCCCGACCCAGTCTCCGCGCACCTGGAGTGCCTCTCCCTCGAGTTGGTCGACGCGCCGATCGCGGAGGTCGGGTGGTACCAACTCGATCGCTCGCAAAACCGAGTCGACCGCCCCGTTCGCGAGCAACCTTGAGCCGTGTTCGGCAAGCAGCGCGGCGAGGGCGGTCCGATCATCCATTGCTTCGAGCGACTTGACGGCCTCTTCTATGAACCCGTTCGTTTCGAACCAGCGTGCGGCGGTACGCAGGACCCAGCGGCGTTCGTCGGCTCCCAGCGCAAGCTCTTCGCGCGCGAACTGGGCCAGTGGCGTGTTGAGCGTGAACCACTGCTCGCTCCCGGAAGGTTCCACGAACAGGCCCCGCCGGGCTAGCACCGTCAGCAGCTCGGCCGCATTGGGAATTCCCAGGTCCTCGCATACTCCCGCGGTGAAGCGATCGAGCAATGCCATCTCGCGAACGAGCTTTCTTACCTCGGGCGACTCACCCTCGAATACCTCACGAGCCAGGTATGCATAAAGAGGCCCACCCCGTCCCGCGACGCCCGCGAGGCGCTGAGCGCGCTTTTCTTGAGGTGTGGTTTTCAGTGACTCCAGCGTCAGTCGCACCGCCGCCGGCCACCCCCCGGTGACCCGGCGCAGCTCGGGGGCCAGCTCCTCCGCCTGTCCGTCCAGGGTCGTTCGAAGCAGTTCGCTTGTCTCTTCGTGAGTGAAGGTCAGGTCGGTCCCCGTCACCTCCAACACCTGCCCCTGGCCCCGAAGGCGCTGGATCTGGAAGGGCAATTCGTTTCGACCGGCGAGCACGATATGCAGCGTTCCGGGGGCCTGCCGGCAGAGCTCGTCGATCACGCGCATCGAGGCACCGACGTCGAGCTCGTGCAGGTCGTCGATGATCAACACCAGGTCGCGCCTGAGCTGGTGGAAGAGCATCTGGGACAGCGCGGCTGCGAAGGCTCGCGCTCGGGCGCTTTCGTCGCTGCCGGAATCCGGACCGCTCGAGCCGAGCATCCCGGCGCCGATCTCACCGGGAAGGTCGGTGACGCGCAACCGGAGCGCGGCCAGTAGACCAAGAGCAAAGGTGGGGAGGCTCATGTCCTCGGGAGTAATCGTGTACCACGCGGGAGTCGTTGCGCTCGCCCAAGAGCCGAGGAGGGTCGACTTCCCAAATCCGGCGTCGGCGACGACGGTCGTCAGGCGGCGCGTCATCACCTCGCTGAGCAGTTCGTCAAGGCGGGGCCGGGCGAGCGAGGGCGCTCCGCGCACCGGCGGAATGATCTTAGCGGTTGCTACCTGCGCCTCCGGCGCCCGAGTGTTCATCTGCCCCATTGGTCGTTTACGCGCTGTTCCCCCACCGAGGACGTTACCGGACTTGTGCACACACGTCCTGATGCGCGCGACCGAGACGGCGATTGCGATGCCGGGCAGGTGGGCGACAAATAGGACATGAAGCACCCGGTCCTTGGCGGCATGGCCAGCGAATCTCGCATACCGGACAGACAACTACGATGGACCGAACACGCGGACTCAAGAATCAATGAGGGAGTGACATGTCCCAGCAACCCGAAGACCAGAAGCGACCAATGATCCTAGTGCCCGGTCAGCCCGGCGCCGACATCGAAGGAGCCGAGGACGATCAGGTTAGTGAGACCATCGAGTCCCCGGCCAAGGTCATGCGCATCGGCTCGATGGTGCGCCAACTCCTCGACGAGGTTCGCCAGGCTCCGCTCGACGACGCCAGCCGAGCGCGCATGAAAGAGGTATACGAGAGCTCGGTCAAGGAGCTCTCCGGGGTGCTTTCCTCCGAGTTGCGCGACGAGCTCGAGCGCCTGAGCCTCCCCTTCGATGAAGGATCGGTCCCGAGCGACGCGGAGTTGCGGATCGCGCATGCTCAGCTGGTCGGCTGGCTCGAGGGCCTCTTCCACGGTATCCAGGCGATGTTGTTCGCCCAACAAATGGAGAGCCGGCAGCGACTGGACGAGATGCGCCGCCGCGGACTGCCTCCGGGCCGCGGCCCGGGTGATCAACCCGACGCCGGCGAGGGTACCTACCTCTGACTATCCGAAGGTGAACTCGGTCCAGCCGATCAGCACGATCAGCAGCCCGACGCTGAAACCGAGGACGTAGAGGATCATCAGCGCGGGCATCGCCGCCTCGAGGACTCGTTCGAAGCGACCGAGGGCGTTCCCGATCAGCGCTGCGATCAGCGCCACGACGATCATGCGGGCCCCGCGTACGAATGCGCTCACGAACAGAAACGACGCGACGTCGGTGTGTGCACCCGCTTGGAGGCCGAACACCTTGTAGGGGACGCCGCTGAGCGGTTGATGCGCAAGGCCCCGCGCTCCTTCAGTCTGAAGCCAAGCTCCGGCGCTCTCGCGCATGCGGTCGGTCACGAACCAGGCCTGCTCGAGGAGTACGGCGCCCACCGCGGTCAGCGACAGGAGGTAGGCGATGCCCCCGCCCGAGATCGATCCGGCAGCGGTCGCTGCAACTAGTATCGGCGCCCGGCGAGGCGCCACGAACGCGAGGGGCGCGAGGGCGAACTCCGGGATGATCGGGAACAGGAATGCCTCGAAGAATCCCCAAGCGAAGCACAGCCGCGGGCCGGTAGGGGACTCGGCCAGGTCGCGAAGCCAGGTGAGCAGCAAGCGTCGGGTGGAGCGGGTCGTGGTGAGTGTCATTTTGGCTCCTAAGTCGTTAGGGCGAGCAGGGTGTAGGCGAGCGGCAGCGTTACCAGCAGCGAGTCGATGCGGTCGAGCACTCCGCCGAATCCCGGAAGACAGGTTCCGGCGTCCTTCACACCGAACTGCCGTTTGATGAGCGACTCGACTAGGTCCCCCCACACGCAACCGACAGCCACCACCGCAGGTAGCGACCACGCCACGACCGGGTTGAGACCGACGGGAAGCGCGAAGGACATCAGGGCAAAGCCCGCGTAGGCGCCGGCCAGGTTTCCCAGGACGCCTTCGCGCGTCTTGTTGGGACTCACGGCAGCGGCGAGGGGATGCCGGCCGAATGCCTTGCCCGCGCAGAAGGCACAGACATCGCTGGCCGCCACGGCCGTGCCCAAAGCTATGAGGATTCCACTACCCCCTTCGACGTGCTCGCGAATGAGCAGGAAATAGGTCAGTAACCAGGGCACGTAGGCGAAGCCGAGAGCCGCATACGCGAGATCGCGCGCTCCGGACCGCACGTCTCCCGCGAGCAGTGCGGGGATCGTGGCCAGCAGGAGAAGGACGGGCGGCATGGCTCGCCACACGGTTATGGACCACAGGAGGACGGGAGCGCTGATCAATCCCGCTCCGTAGAGCGCGTAGCGATAGTGCCGAGGTAGCTCGGTGAGAGCGGCGTACTCGCGCATGCCCTGCAGCGAGAGTCCGGAGACGAAGACCAGGGCAAAGGCAACCGGGCCCATCGCGGCGGCACCGAACAGCGGAGCGGTCAGCGCCCAGGTGCGCCATCTCAGGAACAAGGTGCGAGTTGTGATCTCGCGCAGGTGGTGACGTTCGGCGACGAGGATCAGACCGAACCCGCCGGCGAGTGCGAGCGAGAGCCTCAAAGCGGAGGTGACGAACAGCTCACTAGCGCCCGGCATTGCGGCGCACCTCCTTCAAGCGGATGAAGAACGTGACCAGACAGCCGGTCGAGATGACCCCGAGGGCAAGGGTGAAGGCGATCGGCGATGCAGTCAGAGCGCCGACTCCGCCCCCGGCGGCCAGCACCACCACGCGGTCGGCCTTCCCCATGGGCCCGGCATAGCTTCGGCGACCGTTGGCGGAGACCCCGCTCATTCCGGCCACGGCGACCAGGAGGGTCAAGACCACCGCCGTGAGGGTCAGCCCGATCGGAGCGACGGCGACGGTGGCGACGATCATCACGATGTCGCTGAGGCGATCGCACACCTCGTTCAGGGCAGCGCCGAAGGGTGAGGTCCTCCCCGTGCGTCTGGCGACCGAGCCGTCGAGGGCGTTCAGGGCGAGACGGGCGAAGCCGAACGGCGCCACCAGCAGCCACAGCGGGGGCATTCCGAGAACCGCTCCTGCCACGATCGCCCCGGCAACTCCGCCGCTTGCCGCGACGGCGGCGAAGGTGAGCGCGTCGGGGTTCACGTTGCGCTCGACCAGAGCGTCCTCGGCCCTGCCCAAGCGCGCTACGAACCAGGGTTTGAGTCCGTAAAGGCCTACGTTCATGCGTCCTCCCAGAGGCGAGACATCGGTCTCCCTCATGGTCGGGACGCAGGGCTGCGGAACCTAGGCGGAGCCGCGCCCGGATGCGACGATCAACTACCCAGATGTCCTGGGTAGTTAGAGAAATGAATCCCGATTCCGCCCTTGGCCGGAGGCCATCTCACTCGGGCAGGCGGTCGAGGCCCTTCTGGATCGCGTAGCGCATAAGCTCGTAGCGGCGCTTGAGCCGCAGTTTGGTGAGGATGTTCTGGACGTGGTTCTGAACGGTCTTGGTCGAGATGAAGAGCTTCTCGCCGATCTCCCTGTAGGCGTACCCCTTGGCGACGAGCTTCAGGACCTCGTTCTCGCGTTCCGTTAGGCCCGGCTCCGACGGATCGTCGCGTGCGATGCGCCTGAACTCATGGAGCACGAGGCCCGCCAGGGATGGAGTGAATACCGCGTCGCCGGCGACCACGCGCCGCACCGCGTCCCTGACCTCCTCGGAGGTCGAGCTCTTCAAGAGGTAGCCCGCGGCACCGGACTTGACGGCCTCCAGAACGTCGGCCTCTTCGGCCGATGCCGACAGAACGAGAACCTTGACATGGGGGGCCTCGTCGACGATCAACCGAGTCGCCTCGGCCCCGCTGAGGTTGGGCATCTGCAGGTCCATCAACACCACGTCGGGCATGAGTTCGAGAGCGAGTTCGACAGCCTCGCCCCCATCCGACGCCTCGCCGACGACCTCGGCGATCCCGGCGCGCTCGAGGTCGGCAGTCACGCCGTCGCGCCACACCGGATGGTCGTCG
Organism: Actinomycetota bacterium; assembly: GCA_050693975.1. Lineage (GTDB taxonomy): Bacteria > Actinomycetota > CADDZG01 > CADDZG01 > WHSQ01 > WHSV01. Next base: position 4,199 of record JBOGWV010000073.1, on the reverse strand, counting down.
GCAACGAGCACTCTGATGCGTTCGTCGCTCACCGGCTCTCTCCTTGTTGTTGCTTAAGCGGGACTCTGAACTCGATCTCCGTTCCACGTCCCGGAACGCTGTCAACCGTCATGGTCCCACCCAGGTCCTCGATGCGACCCTTCATGCTCTTGAGCATGCCGACCTTGTTGTTTGCCCGAAGCGAGGCTTCGTCGAACTCGAATCCTTTACCGTCATCGCGGACGGTCACCACCACGAATTCGTTCTCCTCTTCGGCAAAGATCGACGAACGCGTCGCCTGCGCGTGACGAGCGACGTTCTCGAGGGCCTGACGCGCGGCAGCAGCGATCTCGCCGGCCGCGTGAGCATCAACCATTACCGCACCCACCGAGCTCACTGTCACGGCAACGTCGTCTACCGCTCGCGCCTCTCGCTCCAGGGCATCGCGCAACTGGACGCGGCCCGATGGAGCGTCCTCAGGCTGCCGGAGAATCAGCCCCCGCAGTTCGGCTTCCTGCCGCCCTGCGATCTCGGCTAGACGCGCGACCTCGGCCGAGGGCACGGTCTTCTGCTTCGATAGCTCTCTCCCCCGCTTGTGGACCAGAGCGAGCGCTTGGAGCACGGAGTCGTGTATCTCGCGCGCCAGCGACTCGCGCTCTGCCATCCTTCCGGCTCGCTCGCGCTCGATCAGCAGCTCCGTCGTCGCACTCTCGAGGGCGGTGCCTGATTCGGTGAGCACGCGCAATACGAGTCCGACGGCCGCGCCGCCGACGAGATAAAGCACGGTGGCCCCTCCGATGTTCTGCCACTCTGACCTCGTCAACTCATCGAATCCGATTCCGTTGAGGGGTCGCGTAAGCACCAGCGCGGTTCCGAGTACGGCGCCCGCGATCACGCCTGCCACCGACCCGCGCATGATCGCCCATAGCAACACCGCGTTGACGGGATAGGCGGCGGCAAAGAAGGGCCGGTTGCTTACGACGTCGCCCTCGGCGATGACCAGGCCCGAGAGGAGCATCAAATAGGTGCACAACACCAGATCGACAACGAGCACCGCGTTGGTGGGGCGAACGTTGCTCAAGGACAGCCACAGCGTCCAAGCCGCGGCCACGCCGATTGAGATCCACGCGAGCACGGGGCGCTCGAGGGCATCCCCGTCGGAGAGCGCCAGCACCGCCAACCAGGCCAGAGACACCCAACGAAATACCAGCGCCCCCCGTGCGAGCGTGCGCCGGTAGCGTTCGGCCGCTGATGCGGTGGTCACATCGGTCTTGCCCATCGAGCGGTGCCTGCCACCGCTCGGCTAATTCTTGACGATGCGCCTGATCCCCGATGTGGTTGCGAAGTACAACCAGCCACCCGGGCCTTCGGCGACATCTGTGATTGGATTTTGCCCCCCCAAAATGACCCGCTCCCTACGGACACCGGTGTCTTTGCGGTTCATCACGATGCGCCGGAGCCTCCCTCCGAAGTCTCCCGTGTACACGTCGCCGTTGAGAGCCTTCAGCTTCCCTTTGTAGAAGGTCGGATCGGTGGGCACGACGATGTTCGCCCATCGCACGCCGGGTCCTTTGGGATTGGGCCCGATTCCCTTCGTGCCGCACTGGTAACCGGGGCCCCATCCGTAGTTGCGGCCCTTGTTGATGATGTTGAACTCGTCGTCGCAGTTGGGGCCGTTCTCGGTTGAGTAGACCTTGGTCGTTCCCGGCTTGTGCGCGAGGCCGAATGGGTTGCGATGACCGTAGCTCCAAACCGCGTTGTTGAAGGGATTGCCGTCTGGAACGCTCCCGTTCGGGTGGTAGCGCAGGATCTTGCCGAGCCGGTTATCGGTGTTCTGTGAGTTACCCGGGTTCTGCGCGTCGCCGACGGAAACGTAGAGCTTGCCACCCGCGAACTCGACCTGGCCACCGTTGTGCGTGCCGCTCGAGTCGGCTTCGAGTCCCTTAACAATGACCTTGGAATTGCGGCAACGGCGGCCGCGCACGGTGAAACGCTTCACTCGGTTCTCTAACGGTGAAGCGTTCGTGTAATAGACGTACAGGAAATGGTTGTTCTTGAAATTCGGGTGCAGCGCAATGCCGAGCAAGCCGCGCTCGCTCTCGGTCCTCACGTTGAGTTTGGCGCAGGCGGTCGGCCGGAGCTTGCGCCCGTCGAGGATGCGGACCTTGCCGCTGTTCTTCTCTGTGAAGAAGACTCGTTTCGTTCCCGACACCCAAGCCATATCGATCGGGAAATTGAGCCCCGACCTGTAGTTCTGAACTTTAGTTTTCGCCGGCAGCGCGGACGCCGGCGAGGCGAGTGGGACCAGCGACGCCACCAATGCAGCAACCAAGACCAAGACTCTTAGCTTCACAGTGGACCCTCCTCGGAGCGAGTAGGCATAGTGTCAGAGCATATGAGGGGTCTCCGCTTTCGGCGCAAGGAATCCGACCAGGCGACCCCCCGAGGCATCCACACGCGGCGGGCGCTGCGCTACTTGACCGTCTTCACGATGGGTGCGCTCGGGGCTCTGTTGTTGCTCCGCTTCATTCCACTTCCCGCCCAGCAACTGGGTCCGGCGAAGGTGCGCACCACCGCCCAGATCGGAGGCGGTAACACCGAGGTTGTCATTCCTCCGCTTGGCAAGATCAGCGCGAATACGCACGACACGCCGATTTCGTTCGGGATCGAGCTCGTACAACTCGATCTGCCCGCCCTTGGTGTGGCCGTCACGACCGACGCCGGCCGGGACAAGTTGACTGCCGATATTCAGGAGGATCTTGCTGAAGCCTTGCGGCGGACGGGACTTCTCCTGGTCGTTGCGGGAACCATCGCGGCAGCGATCATCGGCGCGCTAATGCCCTATCGGAAATGGAAGTACGTCGTCGCAGCAGCCACCGGCGGGTTCCTCGCCGTCTCCTCTCTCTTGGGATTTGCACTCATTACCTTCGATCCCGACGGTTGGGAGGAACCGAAATTCACCGGAACCCTGGCGCGCGCTCCCGACATGCTCGAGGCGGTGAACCGAAACCTCGATTCGATCGATGACCTCAGGGATCGCTTCCAGATCGCATCTCAGCGCATTTCCGACCTCGTTTCGCTCCTGGCCGAACCTCTCCACGATCCCACCGGTGGCACCTCGGTCATCCTTCACGTCAGCGATATTCATTCGAACCCGCTAGGGGTCGAGGTGACGCGTCAACTCGCGGAGCAGTTTGATGTTTCGGCGGTAATCGATACGGGCGACCTGACTTCGTTCGGCAACCCCATCGAGTCGCGCATCGGCCGTCTCATCGATGGTTTCCCCGTTCCCTATGTGTTTGTCCCCGGTAACCATGACTCGACAGCCAACCGGGTCCAGTTGGGGCGAGTGAACGACCTCACGCTGCTCGACGGGAGCACCACCACGGTCGGAGGGCTTGACGTGCTCGGGTGGGAGGACCCAACGTTCACCGCTTCCAACAAGACCAGTACCGAAGAGGGTAATGAGCGCCGCGAAGAGGAGGCCGGACTCGTGGCGGACGCGGTCGAGGAGTTGACGCCAGACGTCCTAGCGGTGCACGACCAGCGGCTGGCGGAAGAGTCTTATGGCAAGGTCCCGCTGGTGATTTCGGGGCACACTCACGAGCGCGATCTGCGGATCGAGGAAGGCACCGTGCAACTAGTCGTGGGCTCGACTGGAGCCACAGGACTCGGCTCCTTCACGATCGAGGCAGACGTTCCCTATGAGGCGGAGGTCATCTACTTCAGGGACGGCCTGCCATCGGCGGTCGACTACGTCAGCTTTCGGAGCCTTGGAAGCGAGTTCGACATCCAAAGAGAGCTGCTCGAGGTGGACGAGTCCATCTTGGACATAGACGCCTAGCGGGTTTGGTGCTTCGCATATGATTCCCGGCGGAGGCGTGCCCGAGCGGCCGAAGGGAGCGCACTGCTAATGCGTTAACCGGTTTACGCCGGTTCCGGGGTTCAAATCCCCGCGCCTCCGCTGGCTCGGCGGATCATCCGGTTTGGGGGTCGGTTAGAGTCTCTGGCATCCGCAGGCGCCCGTAGCTCAGTGGATTAGAGCGTCCGGCTACGGACCGGAAGGTCGGGGGTTCGAATCCCTCCGGGCGTACTCTGTCATGTCGCGGGGCATCGTGGACGGTTGTCGCGGAGCATAGTGGACACCGGTCACCCGAGATCGCGCGGCTGATAGTCCCGGCTGGGGTCGAGCTCGAAGTCCCTCAGCAGGACCCCTTCTC
>JBOGWV010000072.1:0-5189 GCA_050693975.1 Actinomycetota bacterium | reverse complement strand
GGGTGCTCTGGGACTGGGGGTCGATCATTTCCGCCTCGCAAGTTTCGAAGTCCTGTGCGAGATCCACCCCGGAGAATCCGCCTGAAAACTGGTACAAACTATAGCGAACATACGTTCGATAATCAAGCTCACACCCGAATCGCCTCCCGAAAGGGTCCTGCACAAACTCTCAACCAAGTCCCTGGCGTCTGGGACCTTGCTGGCTTAGCTTCGGCAAGAGCGGACGCGAAGTGAGTTGGTGTACATGCTTGTCAAGTGCGACAAGGAATACGTTGCCGATGCGCCGGCCGAGCCCTGGGAAGACGTTTACGCGCGCAAGCTGATGGAGCGCTTCGCTAGCTAGTTTGACGGGGCTAGCTCGGCCATCCCTCGCCGTCGAGCACTCGTCCGGAGGCGACGTTCCAGTAGTCCCGCTGTTCGGTGCAGAACCCGTCGTCGTCGAAGCGCAACACGTCGCAGCCGGCAAGCGTGACGTCGCCGCCCTCCGCGGTGTCGTTGAGGGTCGCCACGTAAACGGTGAGAGCCTGTGCTCCGGATGCAGCCCAGAGAGCGAAGCGCGAGCTCACCTCGCTCTCGTCCGGGAAGCAGCGCGCGAGATACCCGGCGACACCGCCCTGCTCGGGAGCGCGCAACGGCATCGAGCGATGGACTGCGTCGGGAGCGTATCTCTCGACGATGGGAGCCGGGTCCAATGCCTCCCAACCGGTCTTCCATCCTCGGATCCATCGATCGGCCGCGGCCCTCGTCTGATCCGTGTCTCCGTCGGTGATCCGACCCCACCCCTCATAGGGCTCCGCGGCGCCCTGTTCCGAATGCCAGTACTCGTTCAGGCGGAAACAGCGCTCGCCGTCGAAATCCAACAGCAGGCAACCCGGCAGGGTGACTTGACCGTCGTCTTCGTCGCTCATGACCGTCCACCATTCGATCGCCGCGCGCTCGCCGTCGACCAGCGGAGTGCCCATCTGAACCCGAACGTCACTTTGGGTGGACGTGGCGCGCTGCCAGTAGGCGCGTATCGAGGCGCTGCCTGTGTGTGGCTCGTTGAAGATCAGCGAACGGTAGGCCGCGTCGGGGGTGAACAGTTCGGCGGCCGCGTCGGGGACTCTCTCCTCCCAGGCGCGCGCGTAAGCCTGTGCCCATTCGGCAACGGATCGTGTATCCATGGAGGTGACTGTAGCCGCCCGATTCGAGAGAAGGAAAGCCAATGTCCGCCAGGTGGGTTTCATGGGCAGACTTCCATGATGCCGCGCCCGAACTGGCGGAGTTCGGCAAGGAGCGGCTGGCCGGGAGCGCTCCTGCATACCTGGCGACGGTGCGCGGCGGGGCCTTGCCGAGAGTGCATCCCGTGCAGCCGATCGTCAGTCCGAGTCGCCTGTTGCTGTTCATGTTTCCCACTTCGCCGAAGGCGCATGATCTGCAGAGCGATGGTCGCTTCGGGCTCCACTGCGCGGTGGCCGACAACGACGGCTCCGGCGGCGAGTTCTTTCTCCGAGGACGAGCGCGCCTGGTGACGGATGGAGCGGTTCGGGCTGAGGCCACCGAGTGGGGCTACGAGCCGCGACCCGAGTACATCCTCTTCGAGCTCGGCCTCGAGCAGGCCGTAGCCAACGAGTACCAGGGCGGAAATCCGAGCTACCGGCGGTGGCGGGCGCCCTGACGAAGGGCCGGGGCGTTTCAGGGTCCTTTCAGGTGGGGCCTGGCATCCTTTGGAGCAACAGGAGAGCTCGTCGAAAACGACGACGCACATCCGATAGAACAGCTGTCGAGAGGAGCGGGTCATGGAGCGCAAGACCAAGTGGGTGGCGGGCGCCGCCATCGCCATTGCCGTGATCGGCGGTGGCACCGGGGTCGGCATCGCCTCAGGCGGCGACGACCGCGAAGCCCCGATCTCGGGGAACGCTCTCGAGCGCGCCAGTAAAGCCGCCCTCGCCCACACCGGCGGCGGCGAGGTGACCGAGACCGAGGTCGGAGACGAGGAGAGTTACTACGAAGTCGAGGTCACTCTCGACGATGGGAGCCAGGTTGACGTCCAGCTCGATGAGGGCTTCAACGTCGTGGGGGACGAAGCCGACGGCCCCGATGATGACGATGGGGTCAACGACGACTGAGCCGAGCATCTAGGCGAGAGTCAGAAGCACCTCTCTCAACCACCCCACCACCGGATCGCCCTCGGGGTCTTGGTACGCGGGGCCAAGACTCAAGAGGGTCCGGTGCCAGGTGAGCGTTCGGCACACCCCCGCGAGTTGCTGCGCGGCCTCGAAGGCGTGGTCCAGTTCGGCGCGTGAGCCGAACTCGCTCCATGGCTCCAGATAGGCAGCGCGCACGCGTTTGAGCTCGGGCGCACTCGGCTCCAGGTCGAATCGCATGTCGAGCACCCTTAGTGCGATGAACGGCGCGAAGAACGGGTGCGCCACACAGGCATCGCCCCAGTCGAAGAAACGGTAGGCGTGGTCGGCCATCGCGACATCGGCATCGGACAGATCGTCGTGTTGGATCGTCTCCGGGATACCGGCCATGGCAAGCTCCGAGCACAGCGCTTGGAGACGGGGCGCGCGGGATCGCAGATCGCTTAGCTCGCCCGCCGTGATGCCGCCCTGGGTACCGAGCTTCAAAGCAGCACGGTTCTCGAGTAACTCCTCGAACTCCAGGGGGAGCACCTCGAGGCGCCGGTCGAAGGCTCCGGCCTCGATCAGATCGGCGCTCGACCGTGCCACGTCGAGCTGGAGTTCGGCGTAGACGGCCATCGCGTCCTCAAATCGGACGATGTCCCCGCGGTCGCGCATCGTGTCGCCGAGGCGAGGTCCCGAGTCCGCCTGCAGCATCCAGCCACTGGTGCGGTCCAGGGCCAGGAGGCGAGGCACGTTGTCCGGCCGCGTTTGGGCCAAGATCTCGATCACGCGCGCCTCATGTGCGAGTGCGGGCGTGCTGGCCTTGAACCAGACGAGTCCTTGCTCGGTCGGCACTCGCAGCACGGTCGACCATGGCCGCACGTGCGGCTGCTCGATCGGCCCTACCGGCGTGAGATCGAGCCGAGCCAGCTCGTCGTGAATCCATTCGTGAGCGGCGCTCACCCATTCAGCTCGGGTCCACAGGAGTTCTTCATCGTTGGCTTGCACGAGGCGGCAGTCTAGAACGCTGGCGTGCGCCTCTGCCCATGGTGGAGACTCGCGGGCGTGAGCGAGAGAGTCCTAACCAGACGCGATCTGAACCGAGCCTTGCTGGCCAGGCAGTTGTTGCTCGAGCGCTCGCGCCTCCCGGTCACGCACGCGCTCGAGCGAGTAGCAGGACTTCAGACCCAATACGCGCCCTCTGCGTACGTGGCTCTGTGGTCGCGCCTTCATGATTTCAGGCGCTCGTCGCTGACCAGGGCGCTCGAGCAGCGACGCGCGGTGCAGGCGACCCTCATGCGCGTCACCATCCACATCGTCTCCGCGCAGGATTATCCGCTCTTAGCCGAAGGCGTCCGTAAGGGGCGGCGCGAGTGGTGGCTTCGAGCCACACGCCACCAGGTCGATGGCCCCGACATGGAAAGGGTCGCCGATCTCGTCCGGGCACGATTGTCAGACGGATCCCTTCGTCAGGCCGAGCTCGTCAAGTTCATCGAGGCCGAGGGATGGCCGCGCAGCGCGTGGTCCGGTGTCGGCCTCTGGACCGACATGGTGCGGGTCCCGCCGTCGGGCACCTGGGAACGACGCCGGGCCGACCTCTACGGCCTGGCCGAGCAATGGCTAGGGCCGTCGAATGCGACCGAGGACGAGGGGCTGCGCCATCTCGTAGGTCGCTATCTCAAGGGATTCGGGCCGGCATCGCTCAACGACGTCGCAAATTGGGCGGGCCTGTCGGTGACAACGCTCCGCCCTGTAGTCGAGCGCTTGTCGTTGCGTCGCTTTCGCGACGAGCAAGATGGGGAGTTGCTCGATCTTCCTCGTGCGCCGTTGCCCGCACCCGACACGGCTGCCCCGGTGCGGTTCCTGCCCACCTGGGACGCGACGCTGCTGGTGCACGCGCGCCGCACACAGATCCTCCCCGAGCGCTACCGGAGCCTCGTCTTTCACACCAAGAACCCGCAATCGGTATCCACGTTCCTGGTGGACGGCGCGGTAGCGGGGACATGGCGCTACGAGGATGGTCGCGTGCGAATCGACCCGTTCGACGGCGTCGAACGCCGGGTGCGGCGCGAGCTCGAGGAGGAAGCCAAGCGGCTGGCCGCATGGCATGAGGACTAGCAGTCGCTCACCAAGCGGGGTCAGCGTCCGACGGGAAGCCTCACCTCGAAGCGCGCTCCGCCGAGCGGCGCCTCCACGACCTCGACGGTCCCGTTGTGTCTCCGGATGCTCTCTTTCACAATCGCCAAACCCAGCCCGGCACCTCCGCGATCGCGGTCGCGCGCGTCGTCGAGACGAGTGAAGCGTTGGAAGACAGTCTCCCGCTGATCGACAGGGATTCCGGGTCCGTCGTCGTCGACGAGCAGGACGACCCAACCGTCCCGCTCGCGTAACGAGAAGGCGACCGCCGAGGTTGCATGCTGCGCGGCGTTGTCGGCGAGGTTGCGGACCACCCGGCGCAACTGTGAGGCGTCGCCCATGGTCCTGCCACCGGAGACCGCGGTTGAGGCGACGTTGAGCGTGGTCGTGCTCCGGAGACGCTTGGCCTCTTCGAGCACCAGATCGTCGAGGTCCACGGGAAGAGTGGTGCGCGTCCGGGCCTCGTCGTTGCCGGCCAGGACAAGCAGGTCGTCCACCAGCTTCTCGAGGCGAAGATCCTCGGCGAGCACACCTTTGGCGAGTTCCTCGAGTCCAGTGCGTTGCGGGTGGGCGATCGCCACCTCGGCCTGGTTGCGGATGGTCGCGACGGGGCTCCGAAGTTCGTGGGAGGCGTCGGAAACGAACCTTCGACTGCGTTTTTGGTCGTCCTCCAGCCGGTCGAGCATCGAGTTCATGGTTTCGGCGAGCCTGGCGATCTCGTCCTTGCCCGGCGGATCCGGTACCCGGCGATGGAGCTCCGAGCCGGAGATCTCGGCCACCTGGCTTCTGATCGATTCTACCCAACGAAGCGCCCTTCCGACCACACCCCAGGTTGTGAACGCGACCACGACGAGCAACAACGGGATGCCGAACAGCAGGATCTGCGAGACCGCGGCCCCACTTTCTTCGACCGGGTCGAGGGTGCGGCCGACGATGACGGTGAAC
>JBOGWV010000071.1:0-26878 GCA_050693975.1 Actinomycetota bacterium | reverse complement strand
GCGGGCGGAGTGCAGTCCCTCTTGCTCCTGTTCGGTGTGTGGCTGCTGATGCGAAACGCCGCCTACCTGCTCTTCACGGGAAACGACAAGGCGATACGAACGGGCTACTCGACCAAGTCGGTGTCGCTGCTTGGGACCGCGGTCGGACTCAACCGCGTGATCGTGTTCTTGATCGCGATTGTCGTGCTCGCCGCGCTGCACCTCTTTTTGACGCGCACGTACTCCGGTAAGTCGATAAGGGCGGTGGCCCAGAACCCCGACAGCTGCACGATCGTCGGCATCGATGTCGAACGCACCTTTGCGCTGACCTTTGGGATCGGCACCGCGCTCGGCGGGCTCGCGGGACTGCTGCTGTCTACGATCTTTGCCTTCAATCCGGCCGCGGGAGCCGTGGAGCTGCTCAAGAGCTTTGTCATCGTCGTCCTCGGAGGCCTGGGCAGTGTCGTGGGGATCGCGCTCGGAGCGCTGGTGCTCGCCGCCGCGGAAAGCTTCTCCATCCTGGTGATGCCGTCGTACCTCACTGGTGCGGTTGGCTTCGTGCTGCTGGTGTTGGTGCTCGTGGTTCGTCCCAGCGGCCTGTTTGGCCATCGGGTACTTGGGTGAAGGCCCTTAGGGACCGCTTGCCGGAGTGGGCTTCGCCGACGGCACTGCTGGTTTTCGTCGCCGGCTTCGTCATCCTCTACGCCTTCCCCCTGATATCTCCCATGGATCCCTACACGCAGCAGATAGTCACCCAGACCTTCATGTTCGTTTCGATCGCGCTTGCGTGGAACTGGCTCGGCGGCTACGTGGGTCAGGTCAGCTTCGGACACTCCGCGATGTTTGGCATCGGGGGCTTCGTGACCGCGAAGGTCCTGTTGAGCACCGGACTGCCATTCTTCGTTGCGTGGGTGATAGGAGGCCTGGCGGCCGGAATCTACGCGCTGCTGTGGGGCCACCCGACGCTGCGTCTTAGGGGTCCCTATTTCGCGATCGCAACCATCGGTGTTGGAGAGGCAACGCGTCTAATCGCCACCTTCTGGAGCGACTTCACCGGAGGCTCTTCGGGTACCTCGCTCCCGCTCGAGGGAAACGTAACGAAGTATCAGCTTTACTACTACACGCTGTACGTTGCCGCGGGTGTCGTCGTGCTGTCCTATGTGCTGCGCAAGTCTCGCGTAGGACTTGGATTGTTCGCCATCAAGGAGGATGTCGAGGCGGCGGCCGATCTGGGGGTCAACGCGAGCTATTACCAAGACCTCGTGCTGTTTTTGAGTGGTGCCGTAGTGGGCATCGTGGGAGGACAGTACGCGTCGTTCTTTGCCTTCATCGAACCGGGTGACATGTTCGGCTTCGAGCGAGCGATCTCCTTCGTACTGATGGGTGTCATAGGCGGCATCGGCACGATCATCGGTCCCGCCCTTGGGGCGGTCGTGTTCGTCATTCTGCAAGAGACGCTGATCGCGACGTATCGCGACCTCTATCTCGGGCTGTTCGGGCTGCTTCTGATCGTCGTGATCCTCTTTGAGCCCCAAGGCCTCTCCGGTCTCATCATGCGAGCGGCCCGGCGCTTCGGGTTTCGGAGCGGGTCTGAAGGATCGAGCGCGGCGCGGGGCGGCACACCGACAGTCAAGGCGACCGGCGCCGAGGAAAAGTCGTGAGCACACTGCTCGAGGGGCACAGGGTGAGCCGCCACTTTGGTGGCCTCAAAGCGGTGGACGAGGTTGGCTTCGAGCTGCACGAGGGCGAGATTCTTGGGCTCATAGGCCCCAATGGGGCCGGCAAGACGACCCTGTTCAGCGTTATTGCGGGCTCGATCAAGCCGACTTCGGGCAGCGTGATGCTCGAGGGAGATGACATTTCCGGACGGCCCGCGCACAAAGTTGTGCGCGCGGGAATCTGTCGCACTCACCAGATCGTGCGGTCCTTCGGCAAGCTGTCCCTCCTCGACAACGTCGTAGTGGGTGCCTTCTACGGACCGACGACCGCGCACAGGGCCCGATCCATGCGCGCTGCCCGCGAGGAGGCCATGGACGTGCTCGGCTTGGTCGACCTCGCCGATCGGGCGCACGACCTCCCCGGCCAGCTAACGCTCTCGGGACGCAAGAAGCTCGAAGTGGCGCGTGCTCTCGCAACCAAGCCGCGCGTCTTGTTGCTCGACGAAGTCGTGGCGGGGCTCAGCCCCGTCGAGGCAGGCAAGATGGTCGACCTCATTCGCCGCATTCGCGAAGAGGGGATGTCCATCATCGTGATCGAGCATGTTTTGCATGCATTGATGGATCTTTCCGACCGGGTGATGGTGCTGGACTACGGCAAGAAGATCGCCGAGGGCTCACCGCAGGAGGTGGTCGAGGATCCCGGCGTGATCGAGGCCTATCTCGGCAAGGAGACAGAGGACGATCCGGGCCCCGCGGAGAATGGCGCGAGCGCCGATGCTTGAGGTCGACGCCATCGACGTCTTCTACGGCGACGCCCAGGCACTGGACGGGCTCAGCCTCACGGTCGAGGAAGGTGAGACCGTAACGCTGCTGGGATCGAACGGGGCGGGCAAGACGACGACGATGAGAGCCATCGCAGGACTCCGAGCCCCGTCGAGTGGAGACATCCGTCTGGAAGGCGAGTCCCTTCTGCGCGTGGCACCACACCGGCGTGCCGAGCTCGGCCTTGCGCTCGTGCCCGAAGGGAGGGAGCTCTGGTCGCAGATGACCGTGCGGGAGAACCTCGAGTTGGGAGCGTTCACTCATTCCGCGCGCAAAGATCGGAACGAGTCCCTCGACAAGGTGTTCGTCATGTTTCCGCGATTGCAAGAGCGCAGCGGTCAGCTTGCGGGAAGCCTGTCGGGAGGGGAGCAGCAGATGTGCGCCATCGGTCGCGCACTCATGACGAAGCCGCGCCTTCTCATGCTCGACGAGCCGAGCCTCGGGCTTGCGCCAATCCTCGTAACGCAGGTCTTCGACACCGTGCGGCGCCTGCACGACGATGAGGGTCTGACGATCCTTCTCGTCGAGCAGAATCTCCACAAGGCTCTAAGCGTGGCGGATCGCGGGTACGTCATCGAGACGGGCCGGGTCAAGCTTCAGGGAGCGAGCTCCGAGCTCCTGGGTGACGACAGCGTCAGGACCGCCTACCTAGGTATCTGAAAGGTTGTATTCACCTGTGAAAGACATACTCTTTCCCGCGCTGCTCGATCCCCCCGAGCAAGAGGCGCTTCGATTCGGAGACGATTCGCTTAGCTACGAGCAACTTCGGAACGGAGCGGCATGGGTCGCCGAGCGCGTCGCGGGAATCGAGCGGGTAGCCGTCTGGGCAACGCCCCAGATGGAGACCTTCGTGGGATTGCTCGGCCTTCTGGCCGCCGGCGTCGCGGCGGTTCCGCTGAACCCCAGGGCGGGGGAATCAGAGCTGGAGCACATCGTGAGTGACAGCGCACCGAGTCTGGTCATCGCCCCCCGGGGCATCGAGCTTCCCCCTGCACTGGCAGGGCTCGAGCAACTGCCGGTGGAACACCGAGGCGCTCGTGGGGATCTGCCGGAAGAGCCCGCGGCGGAATCTCCCGCCCTGGTCATCTATACGTCGGGGACCACGGGTCCGCCGAAGGGCGTGGTGCTGCCGCGCCGCGCGGTGCGCTCAAATCTCGATGCGCTGGCAGAGGTATGGAACTGGTCGAGTGAGGACGTGCTGGTGCACGGACTCCCGCTGTTCCATGTGCACGGCCTCGTTCTTGGAGTACTGGGACCCCTGCGGCTGGGTGGACGCCTTCACCACGTGGGGCGTTTCTCACCGGAAGCGGTCTGCGGCGCGCTCGCCGAGGGTGGGACGATGCTCTTCGGTGTGCCGACGATGTACTACCGCCTCGCCGGCGCGCTCGAGGGTGATGCTTCCCTGATACCCGCCGTTCGGGGCGCGCGGCTCCTGGTGTCGGGATCGGCTCCGCTGGCCCTGCGCGAGCATGATCGCATCGAGCGTGCCACCGGGCACCGGATCGTCGAGCGCTACGGGCTCACCGAGACTCTAATGAATTGCTCCGTGCGCTCCTCAGGTGATCGCCGCCCGGGTTACGTGGGGCTTCCTCTTCCGGGAATCGACCTGAGGTTGGTGGGTGACGACGGTTCGACGATCGACGTCCACGATGACGAGACGATAGGAGAGGTCGCGGTTCGAGGACCGAACCTGTTTACCGAGTACCTCAATCGTCCCGACGCCACTGCGGCCGCGCTGCGTGATGGGTGGTTCTCTACCGGGGATGTGGCCACGCGTGCGCCCGATGGCTACATTCGCATCGTCGGCCGCAGGGCCATCGACTTGATCAAGACCGCCGGGTACAAGGTTGGAGCGGGCGAGGTCGAGAACGCCCTCCTCGAGCACGATGCCGTGGCCGAGGTGGCCGTGATAGGGGAGCCCGACGAGGATCTAGGCGAGCGAATCGCCGCCTTCGTGGTACTGCGAGGGGACGCACAATGCTCGTCTCAGGAACTGACCGATCACGTCGCCCGCCTTCTCGCTCCTCATAAGCGTCCTCGCGTGGTGCACTTCGCCGACGAGCTACCGCGCAACGAGATGGGAAAGCTGCTCAAGACCAAGCTCGCAACCACCCGTTCGCACGACTGATCCAGGTCACAGCGAAAGCGCGAACTTTTGTTCCAGAGCGCGAAGAATTGTCGGCTTTAGGGGTTGATGTCGGCTCACCGAGGTCGCTAACGTGTGCCCCGCACCCGTTGAGCTGTAAACCGGTTTCGGCCGGGAAGAAGGTTCGGCGGGTGCATTTTTGGTGCCCGGATCCGGGCCCGCCTCCTGGGTATGAACGCCGGCGAGACTTTGATATGGTGCGGAGTGCTATAGGAGTGCGCCGGGGGTGTACCGAGAGCGTCAGCTCATCCCAGGTACCGCGTCCCGCGCTCCTCTTTCCGGCAAACTGCCAAGCGATCGTCTCGACGATCGCGCAGGACTAGAAGCGCAAGACGAACTGGAGGAACACCTGTGCCCACCACCCTCAAGGACGTGCCAGGCTCCGCCCCTCACGGCGGCGCGCTCGAGCTCCGTATGGCGAGCTCGGACGAGATCGATGGCCTGCGCAAGGATGCGGCCACGCTCCCGACCATCGAGGCCAAGGCTCGCCGGGTCCTTTCCGACCTGGAGCTCCTGGCGGTCGGTGCGGTCAGCCCCAACCGAGGCTTTATGTCGAAGGCCGACTACACGTCGGTGATCGAGGACATGCGACTCGACAGCGGTCTGCCGTGGAGCCTTCCGATCACCCTGAGCGCGACCGACGAGGAGGTCGCCGCGCTCACCGTCGGTCAACGGGCCGCGATCGTTCACGAGGGCCAGGTCGTCGCCGTCATCGACGTCGACGACATCTTCGACTACGACGCCAAACGTGAGGCGGAGCTCACCTACAAGACGACCGACGACGAGCACCCTGGTGTGGCCTACCTCTACGGTCAGGCTCCTCATTACGTCGGTGGTGAAGTGACCGTGCTCGAAAATGTGTTTGCTCACGAGTTCAGCGATTACCGCAAGAGCCCGTTGCAGCTGCGCGAGAAGATCGGCGAACTCGGATGGAAGACGGTGGTCGCGTTCCAGACGCGCAACCCGATCCACCGCGCTCACGAGTACCTGACGAAGTGCGCACTCGAGATCACCGACGGCCTCGTCATCCACCCGCTCGTCGGTGGCACCAAGGGTGACGACATCCCGGCCGATGTTCGCATGCAGTGCTACGAGGTCCTGATGAAGGACTACTACCCGGGCGAGCGCGTCCAGCTCAGCGTATTCCCCGCAGCGATGCGCTACGCCGGGCCGCGCGAGGCCATCTGGCACGCACTGCTACGCAAGAACTACGGCATGACTCACTTCATCGTCGGGCGCGACCACGCCGGTGTCGGCGACTACTACGGAACCTACGAGGCGCAGGAGATGTTCGATCGGTTCGAGCCCGGCGAGCTCGGGATCGAGCCGCTCAAGTTCGAGCACAGCTTCTGGTGCAAGAAGTGCGAGGGGATGGCGTCCGGCAAGACCTGTCCCCACACCAAGGATCACCACGTGTTTCTGTCCGGCACCCAGGTTCGCCAAATGCTGAAGGACGGGATCGAGCCACCGCAGGAGTTCTCCCGTCCCGAGGTAGCGCGCATCCTGATCGACGCCGCGCAAAAGCAGTAGTCGAGAGGAATCGAACATGGGACTACTAGACAAGCTCAAGAAGAAAAAGGAGGAGGGCCTCGTTCCGGCCCAGGCCGGGTCAAAGACCAAGCGCCAGAAGGTCATGGTCATCGGACTCGACTGCGCGCCGCCGGAGCACGTCTTCGACGAGTACACGGACGACATCCCGAACCTCACCAAGCTGCGCGAGAACGGTCTCTACGGGCCGCTCGAGTCGATCACCCCACCGATCACGGTGCCGGCTTGGATGTGCATGATGACGTCGAAGGATCCGGGCACGCTCGGCATCTACGGCTTCCGCAACCGCAAGGACCACAGCTACGACGGCTACGAGTTCGCAACCTCGTTCAAGATCAAGGAACCCACGGTCTGGGACATCCTCAGCGAGGCGGGCTACGACAACATTGTGGTGTCCGTGCCGCCGAGCTATCCGCCGAAGCCGCTGAGAGGGGTGCAGGTCGGCTGCTTCCTCACTCCCAACGAGGACACCGACTACACCTATCCGAAGGAGCTCAAGGCCGAGATGAAGTCGGCCGCCGGGGAGTTCATCTTCGACATTCGCAACTTCCGGACCGACAACACGCAATACATCCTCGACGAGGCCTACAAGATGACGGAGGCCAAGTTCCGCAACGCAGACTGGCTGCTGTCCAACAAGCCCTGGGACTTCTTCATGATGGTCGAGATGGGTCCAGACCGGCTTAACCATGGGATCTGGAGCTACATCGACCCGAACCACCCGCGCTTCGAGCCGGGGAATCCTTATCAGGAATCGCTGCGCGAGTACTACAGGTTCCTCGACACCAAGATCGGTGAGCTGCTCAGGCACGCGGACGACGACACCGCGGTAATAGTGGTCAGCGACCACGGTGCCAAGGCGATGGTCGGAGGTGTGTGCTTCAACGAATGGCTGCGCGACGAGGGCTATCTCGACTTCTCCGGCGAGATGCCGGCCGAGATCACGCCCATCAATAAGTTGGATATCGACTGGTCCAAGACCAGGGCATGGGGCGACGGTGGCTACTACGGCAGGCTGTTCCTCAACGTCGAGGGCCGCGAGCCCGAGGGCATCATTCCCGCCGCGGACTACGACAAGGTGCGCGATGAGCTCATAACCAAGATCGAGGCGATGGTCGATCACGAAGGAAATCCCCTCGGCAACAAGGCGCTGAAGCCCGAGGACATTTACACGACCCAGAACGGCGTCGCGCCCGACCTCATCGTGATCTTCGGAGGGCTACGCTGGCGCAGCGTGGGTTCGCTCGGTCACGGGAGCACGTACACGTTCGAAAACGACACCGGTCCCGACGAGGCCAATCACGCCGAGAAGGGCATCTTCATCATGAACAACGCGCCCGGCCAGGCCACCGGCACCAAGGACGGCCTGCACCTGTGGGACGTGCACTCCACGATCCTCGATATCTTCGGGCTGGACCCGGCCCCCGGGGCGCTCGGCACGTCCGTCTTCAAGAAGTAGTCATCGATCGTAAGAGATCATAAGGAGAACGCATGAAGCAGGTAGATAGAGACCGCGGTGTAGTGATCTGGTTCACGGGGCTGTCGGGCTCGGGCAAGACGACCATCGCCCACGTGCTCGAAGAGAAGCTCGTCGAGGCCGACGTTCCGGTCGAGTTGCTCGACGGCGACGTCGTGCGCGAGAACCTGTCGAAGGGCCTCGGCTTCTCGAAAGAGGATCGCGACACAAACATCCGTCGCATCGCGTTCGTCGCTCACCTGCTTCAGCGCAACGGTGTGTTCGTGATCACCGCCGCCATCTCGCCCTACCGCGCGGTGCGTGAAGAGGCCAGGATGATGGCCAAGGACTTCGTCGAGGTCTACGCGAACGCCCCGCTCGAGGTCTGCGAGGACCGCGACGTCAAGGGTCTGTACGCCAAGGCGCGCGCCGGCGAGATCAAGGGCTTCACCGGCATCGACGATCCCTACGAGGCACCGTCTGGCCCTGAGGTCGAGCTTCGCACCGACCAGCTCAGCGTCGAGGAGTCGGTCCAGAAGGTCATCGACAAGCTGATCGAGGCCGGCTACCTCAAGTAAGAGAGTGATCGACCTACACGCTCACACCACCGTCTCCGATGGAGGCGACGCTCCGCGCGAGCTGATCCGCAAGGCTGCCGGCGCGGGGCTCACCGCCATAGCGGTGACCGACCACGACAACGACGCGGGCTGCGCGGACGCGATAGGCGAGGGCGAGAGGCTCGGCATCGAGGTCGTGCCCGCGGTCGAGATCAGCTGCGATGTCGAGGATCTCCAGAAGCGAGGTTTCGCTCCGACGTCGCGCCCCACCATGCATCTGCTCGGCTACTTCATCCCGCAGCGCGCCAATCCGCTGTCCGACGCTCTGTTCGAGCTGCAACATCACCGCGCCAATCGCAACCGCATCATCGTGCAGCGACTCAACGAGCTCGGAATCGATGTGACTTTCGAGGAGGTCGAGGCCGAGGCGGGCGGACCGGGCAGTCAGATCGGCAGGCCGCATTTCGCCGCGGTGCTCGTGCGCCACCGGGCGGTTCCCGATTACCAGACCGCCTTCGACGAGTACCTCGCCAAGGGAGCCAAGGCCTACGTCGACCGCAAGCTCTATCGGCCCGCCGAGGCAATCGAGCTCATGGTGAGCGCCGGCGCGGTCCCCGTGCTCGCCCATCCCATGACCATGAACATTTCGATTGAAGAGATCGAACGCTTCACCGACGAGCTGATTGATTCCGGACTCGAGGGCATCGAGGGCTACCACGGTGACTACACCGCCGACGAGCAGGCTCCGCTTCGGGAGCTCGCCGCGCGCCGGGACCTGATCGCAACCGGCGGCAGCGACTACCACGGCCACATGCGACCCGATCGCAAGCTGCCGGGCGGCAAGGCGGGTACGGTCGTGCCGGTCGAGGTACTCGACGAGTTGAGGTCGGCGGCAGCGAAGTTGCAGAACTAGCCAATCGGGGAGCAACCCAATGTTCGTCACACGGGCGGGACGGCACGACAAGGCCGACCTCAAGGACTTCATCGAGAAACTGACCCGCACCGAGGTCGACATCGGCCAGGGCACCGCGATGATCGCCCGCGAGGGCGTGATCATCGGGTGCATACGGCTCCTCGAGGTCGAGCCCGGCACGCTGGTGTTCGACGATGTGCTCGTCGCCGAGGGCCGCGATCAGTCGATCGCCAAGCAGCTGGTCCAGGCGGCGCTGAACAACAAGGGGGGGACGGTCTACGCCCGCGTTTCCCAGAGCGACGCGGCCCTGTTTGACGATTTCGGGTTCGCCCCCATCGACCCCCACGAGGCACCCGATGGCGTGACCGCCTACTGGGACTCCCGGCCCTCCCCGGCCGAGAGCCCGACCCACCTCAGGGCCCGCTGAGCGAGTCGCCTCTGTGCTAGAGTGTGCTGCAACGCTGTAATCAAGTAATTGCAGCACTCGAAAGGACAGTGGGATGGACGAGCAGAAGCTGATCGGGTGGTTTGCGGGGCGCGTCCCCGACGAGTGGTTCACCGAGGGCCCCAAGATCACGACCGATCGCGACGAAGTCCTCATCACCGGCGGCCTCACCGCTCCCAAGCTCGAGGACGACGCCACCGACGAGGCCAGGGCGGCGGCGGTTAAGTCCCGGATCGAGGGCTGGCGCGAGGAGACCAGAGGCGCTCGGATCAAGATCGCCCGCGAGGCCGAGCACCGCTTCGGCCGGAAGGTGTCGTGGGGCGCGAGCATCGACGATGCGACCTATCTGTTCACCACCGCGGGCGTGCCCGTCATGACTCGACTCCGCATGAACGAGCGCAAGGTGCTCGACACGCTCATCGATTCGGGGGTCGCACGGAGCCGCAGCGACGCGCTGGCCTGGTGCGTGCGCCTGGTTGGATCAAAGCAGTCGGAATGGCTCGACGAGCTGCGCGAGGCGCTGGTGGCGGTCGAGAAGGTTCGCTCCGAGGGCCCCGACCCCGCCTAACTCGGCGTAGTTACTTCAGGCCGAGGGCCCGCCGCACCTCGTCGGACTTCAGCGAATCGGCCAGCAGATCCGCATCGTCGAGCTCGATGCCCTCGAACGAGGGCACGCCGATGACAAACATGCCGCCGGCCCGCGCCGCCGCGACGCCGTTGGGTGAGTCCTCGAGTGCCACCGTGTGGGTGGGATCGGCCTCCAGCTGCCGGGCCGCCTCGAGGTAGATGTCCGGAGCCGGCTTCGGGTGGGCCACCTCGTCGCCGCAGACCACCGCATCGAACGAGTCGGTCAGCTCTGCGGCGTGAAGGGCGACCGTGATGAGCCTTCGCCACGAGTTCGACGCCAGAGCCAGAGGGACGCGCCCTCGCAGCTCGGCGACCAGATCGGCCCCGCCGGGCATGGGCTCGGCGGCCCTCATCTCGTGCTGGACGAGCTCCATGAGCTCGTCGTTGATGTCGTCGGCGCGACCGGGCTGCTCCAGGATCTCTTCGAGGACCTTGCCCGCGGCCTGAAGCGAAGAACCGATCATCCGGCGCTTGTGGTCGAGCCCAAAAGACTTGCCGTAGCGGGCAAAGAGGGCGGTCTCGGCGGTCGTCCAGTGGGTCTCGGTGTCCAGCAGGAGCCCATCGCAGTCGAAGATCACGGCCTCGACCGGGCGAGGCGGAGTCGGGTGGTTTGCCATTGGGGGGCATCCTGTCACGAGCGCGGGTTAGGGCACGCCGTCGGGTCGAGCGGCGGCGAACCCGTATTGATCCCCTTAGAGGGTATTTGCAACGCTTTGTGGGTAAGGAAGACAGGCACTATTCAGATCGTCCGTGATCAAGGGGGGTTGCCGATGGCTCGAGCCATGCAGGGATCCGACGTCTACGATTACAAGCTCGGCAGGGTGATCGGGGCGTCCTCGGCGGGGACCACCATCGAGTGGTACGACTTTTACATCTTCGCCAGCTTGTTCACCATCCTCGGCGAGAAGTTCTTCCCCGAGGGTAACGACGCGCTGCGCATACTCGGCGTCTTCGCCCTTATTTACGTGGGCTTCCTCGTGCGTCCCTTCGGGGCGTTCTTCTTCGGGCGCATCGGAGACCTCATTGGGCGCAAGGTCACGTTCCTGGTCACCATCTCGCTCATGGGCGCGTCGACGTTCGCCATCGGACTCCTGCCCACCTACGAGACGGCCGGCATCATCACACCGCTGCTTCTTGTCTTGTTGCGTTGTCTGCAGGGACTCGCGCTCGGCGGCGAGTACGGCGGCGCGGCGATCTACGTGGCCGAGCACGCCCCCGACCATCAGCGCGGCCGCTACACCTCTTACATCCAGATGACCGCAACCGTCGGGCTGGTACTCGCGTTGCTCGTCGTCGTCGGAACGCAATCGCTTCTGGGTGAAGAAACATTCAGCGACTGGGGCTGGAGGGTTCCGTTCCTCCTGTCCGGGATTCTCGTGGGTCTCGCTCTCTACATCCGGATGAGTCTCCGCGAGACGCCGCTTTACACCAAGATCAAGGAAGCCAAGTCGCACTCGACCTCGCCGATCAAGCACGCCCTGCAAGAGGGTGGGGCAAAGCGCATGCTTCTCATTCTGCTGGGCGCGACGGCGGGCCAGGCGGTGGTCTGGTACACGGGTCAGTTCTACGCCTTGGTGTTCATGCAGACCGAGTTGGGAATCTCGGTCGTCGCATCCAGCACCATGGTGGGGATCGCGCTGATCCTGGGGACGCCTCTGTTCCTGTACTTCGGAATTCTGTCGGACCGCATAGGTCGCAGGAACATCATCCTCGCGGGCTGTGCCCTCGCGGCGCTGACCTACTGGCCGATCTACCTCGCCATGGACGCCTTCCAGAGCAACTTCGTCGTGCTGACTGCGCTCGTATTCATCCAGATGATCTACGTGACGATGGTCTACGGACCGATCGCCGCCTACCTTGTCGAGCTGTTCCCGGCGCGCGTTCGCTACACGTCACTGTCGGTGCCCTATCACTTCGGCAACGGTTGGTTTGGGGGCGGCGTGCCGCTCATCGCGACCGCTCTCGTGACGCAATTCGGCTCGACCGACACGGTGGACCTCCAGGGGCTTTGGTATCCCATAGGCATCGCCACGATGACCGTGGTGGTCGGAGCCATCGCGCTGAAGGAGACGCACCACATCCGTATTTGGGACGAGGTCGGCGAGGCAACGCCGGCCACTACCGACAGGCCGGCCACCATCGTCCTGGACGAACACGAGGCCGCTTCGAGGAAATAGCTGCACAAAATAGAGAAGAAAAGAAGAGGCCCCGGAGAAATCCGGGGCCTCTTTCATTCCAACTCGACAATCGAGGAAGACTCAGGCGCAGTTGGGCCAGCGGCTGGACTCCCCCGCGGCGATGAGGCGAGCCGCGGTGCGCGACTGCGCGGTGGGGTCGAAGATGTCGCCGTAGCCATAGGCGGCCCAGGTCTGCTCGTCGAATTGGAACAGTCCGTGATAGCCGGCCGCGTTGTAGGCACTCGGATCGAGGCCCGACTCGCAGGTGGCCACGGAGAGCAGATAACCAGGGTCGAGCCCGAACTCGACCGCCGCGCTCGAGATGATCTCCTCGATCGAGCCGGCGGGGGCCACAGGGACCTCCTCGACGGTCTCGACGGGTTCCTCTACAGGGGCTTCGGAGGGTGCCGGCCTGGCAGGCGGCTCGCGCCGCTCGAACACCTCGCGCCGGAACCTGACGATCGAGGCGTGGCTCTCGCTGGCCTCGACTCCCTCCCCGGCCGGTCTACCGGTATTTGGAACGTTGCCCTCGATGAGGCCGAGAGCCTGAAGTGGTCCGGTGCTGGCCGGGACGCCCACGAGCAGGGCTCCTACGGTCAGTAACACGCTCATGACCAGATGTCGCTTGAGCGCATCGCGCCTCCTCGCGCGTCGACCAAAGCGTAGTTGCTTCAACTTGACTACCTCCTGGACTCCGAACTGGTGGTTCCCGCGATGTCGGAGTTACGTGGGTGTTATCCGTCTGCGAAGTGCTACCCACGCGAGCATGGCTAACACTTGCAAGCAAATGTGAAGGGGTTCACAAGGAATGCGAAATGGCAGGTCAGAGAGCTGCGGTGGGGGTGATTGATAACTTTTCGCCCGATTCTTTGTGTCCGGTGGAGGCGGCCTCAGTGGCTATATCCTGCCCTGGATGAGAAAAGCGCTGATTACGGGGGTCACCGGCCAGGACGGCTCCTATCTCGCCGAGTTGCTCCTGAATAAGGGCTACGAGGTGCACGGACTGATCCGCCGGGCGTCTTCGTTCAACACCCACCGGCTCGATCCCATCTACAGGGATCCACACGAGTCCGGAGTGCGTTTCTTCATGCACTACGGGGACCTCTCCGACTCGGGCTCGCTCGTGAACCTCATTCGCAACCTCGAGCCCGACGAGATCTATCACCTGGGCGCTCAGAGCCACGTCAAGGTCAGCTTCGAGATCCCCGAGTACACCGCCGATGCCAGCGGGATGGGGACCGTGCGGATACTCGAGGCGATTCGGGCCTCGGGGATCGACACCCGCTTCTACCAGGCGGGCTCCTCGGAGATGTTCGGATCCGAGCCGCCGCCCCAGAACGAGGACACACCCTTTCACCCGCGCAGCCCCTATGCCGTGTCCAAGGTGATGGCCCACTGGATGACGGTGAACTACCGCGAGTCCTACGGCATGTACGCGTGCAACGGCATCCTTATGAACCATGAGAGCCCCAGGCGCGGTGAGACTTTCGTTACCCGCAAGATCACGCGCGCGGTAGCGAGGATCAAGGCTGACATCCAGACCAAGCTTTATCTGGGCAACCTGGAGGCCAAGCGCGACTGGGGCTACGCGCCCGAGTACGTCGAGGCCATGTGGCTGATGCTTCAACAGGAGATGCCCGGGGACTTCGTGATCGCCACCGGCGAATCCCACAGCGTGCGCGAGTTCTGCGAACTTGCCTTCGACCACGCCGGGCTCGACTGGGAGCGTCATGTCGAGATCGATCCGCGTTATTTCCGTCCCGCCGAGGTGGACGATCTCAGGGGCGACCCGACCAGGGCCCAGCGTGAGCTTGGGTGGAAGTCACGCACGGGCTTCGAGGAGCTGACGCGTCTGATGGTCGAAGCCGACCTGAAGCTGCTGGACGACGAGCTGTCCGGCCGCTTGGTACGCGAAGACAGGGACCACTAATCATCAGGGTGTCCGAGCGGGCGCGATAGGTTGGAAGTTGGCGCACCAGTGCAGGGCAAGCAAGGGAGCGGTAGTGGAGATCGACATTGGGATCGGCAAGTCCGGTCGCCGGGCCTACGGGTTCGATGACATCGCAATCGTCCCCTCCCGGCGGACCCGGGACCCCGACGACGTCGATATCTCATGGGAGATCGACGCCTTCAAGCTCAAGCTTCCGCTTATGGCTTCGGCGATGGACGGAGCCGTGTCGACCAGGACGGCCATCGAGGTGGGCCGGCTCGGCGGGCTTGCGGTTCTGAACCTCGAGGGTCTGCAGACCCGTTACGAGGACTCGGACTCGGTGCTCGCCGAGATCGCCGAGCTGCCCCCCGAAAAGGCGACCGCTCGGATGCAGGAGCTCTACCAGCAACCCGTCAAGGAAGAGCTCATCTTCAAGCGCATTCGCGAGATCAAGGACGCCGGCGTCGAAGCATGCGCCTCGCTGACTCCGCAGAAGGTCGAGCGCTGGCACAAGCTGGCCCTCGAGGCCGAGCTCGACATCCTGGTGATCCAGGGGACGGTGGTGTCGGCCGAGCACGTGTCGACGCGCACCGAGCCGCTCAACCTCAAGCGGTTCATCTCGACCTACGACATCCCCGTCGTCGTCGGAGGCTGTGCCTCGTACTCGACCGCGCTGCACCTGATGAGGACGGGCGCGGTCGGCGTCCTGGTGGGCGTCGGACCCGGTGCCGCGTGCACCACGCGCGGTGTGCTCGGCGTCGGGGTGCCCCAGGCGACCGCCATCGCCGACGCGGCCGGAGCCCGCATCCGTCATCTCGACGAAACCGGTCGCTACTGTCACGTGATCGCCGACGGAGGGATGCGGACGGGCGGGGATATCGCCAAGGCGATCGCCTGCGGGGCCGACGCCGTGATGATCGGGTCGCCTCTCGCCGCTGCCAAGGAGGCCCCGGGGCACGGCTATCACTGGGGCATGGCGACCTTTCATCCGACGCTGCCGCGCGGCGCCCGGGTCCGAACCACCACGATCGGGACGCTCGAGGAGATCCTGGTGGGGCCCGCTCACGAGAACGACGGTCGACTCAACCTGTTCGGGGCGCTGCGCACGAGCCTCGCGACCTGCGGCTACGCCAACATCAAGGAGTTCCAGAAGGCCGAGGTCATGGTGGCCCCCTCGCTGCAAACCGAGGGAAAGGGGCTACAGCGCTCCCAGCAGATTGGCATGGGGGCCTGACCGAAGAAAACAGGTAATTATCCCTTGACAGTAGGGAGGGGCCGATAAAAACTACAACTGAGTAATTATAAATCTAGTCCTGCGCGATTGCGACCTCTCCGAGGACAAGGAGAGAACTGTGTAGGGCGTTAGGCAGACCGATTCACAAAAGGGAAGGCGCAAGGAGGGTGCCTTGTCGTTTGTGGTCGGTCTTTTTGTTTTGAGGACGGAAAGGGGGTCTGCTATCCGCCAATTTTGCAGGGTCTGACAGTTAGGGTCAAGGGAACAGACGTTCGACCCAGAAATGCCAAAGAGCCGGGTTGCCGCCCGGCTCCTAGGTACAACTGAATATCGAGATCGACGCCCAGTCTATGAGGCCGCGCTCGGAGCTTCAAGGACCTGGCCCACTTTCCCTCATCTCCCTATTCGGTCGCTGGTCTGGGGATTTCCTAATGAGAGGAGGCCGGGGTCATGAAGCTAGGTTGAGGGCGCTGCGCCTGTGGTGGCCGTCCTAGACCTTGGGCGGCGCGCGCCCGCAAAGGCCAGCGGCCCCCAGGGGATCGAAGTCTAGGCCGATCTCCTGGGGGCCACCTACTCAACGTGGGGGCAGCAGGTTTGCCAGGGGTCCCTTAGACGGCCCACTGACGGGTCCGACTCCCGTTGCCTCCACATTCATAGCGTAGAGGAGATCAGCGTGAAACGCGAATGTGCAGGTCAGAGGCGTAATTCTGTCAAGAAGAGAGTAGACTTATGACGCGCAAGAGGCATCCGAACCCAGAGCTTGAGCGCGTGCTAAGGATTGCCGAAAAAGCAGGATGGGGAGTATTCCAGACAAAGAAGGGTTACTTTAGGGTTACATGCCCCTGTGGGGCGCACAAGACATGGATACATCAGACGCCGTCGAATCCCAATTATGCGAAGCAGCGACTTGGGTGGCTAAGGCGACAGTCGTGCTGGAAGGAGCCCGAGTGAAGTACGAGGTCGTATTCATCGGGATCATGTCCAAGTCTCCTGATGAGGACAAGCTCACATCCGAACGTGCCGAAGAAGAGCTTGATCTCGTCATGGACAATCTCCTTCGGATAAACGCTGAAGATCCCGCAATCGGAGTTGATACGAGTGAGGGACAGGTTGAAATCTCAGTCACCGTAGAAGCAGAACGTCTGGATGATGCCGTACAGATTGGCGGCGTCGTAATTGGGACGGCCATACACGCGGCTGGTGGGCACACGCCCGGATGGGAAGTGGATTGGTGCGAGGGAAGAGCAATTCGGCGGGACGACCCGATTCCAGCGTGAAGGACTCTGCCAAGACCAGCGATGAGACCAAGCCTTTTACAAGGTCAGACTTTCTTGATGATCTGAAAAAGGCTACGCGTCCGCTAGACGACGATCAGAAACCCGAAGGCGATCAACGTTCCGAAGAAGGCCCTCGAACATCGCCCTAGTGTCGTTGCGGTGGTTGTAGCGATAGCTGTATTCGTCCAAGTAGGACTGCAGGTACTTCGCACTCACTGAGTGATAGACGCCTGAGATTCCACGCTTTACGAGGCTCCAGAATCCCTCGATGGTGTTCGTGTGAGTGTCGCCCGCCACGTAGATTTCGAGCGAGTGCTGGATGCGCTTGTGCTCGTAGCCGTAGGACTTTCCAAGCTCCTTGTAGTGGCCCGCTTCGTCGGTGTAGATCGTGGCGCTCGGTAGGACACGCTTGATGATGTGCGGATAGAGCGTGGCCTTGTTCACGTTCTCGACGGTGGTGGCGACGACGCGCCCACCACGCTCGACCATGCCGAACACCGCGGTCTTGTTCGAGTAACGGCGTAGCGCGCCACCCCGGTAGCGGCCACCGAACCAGGCTTCGTCCATCTCGACGCCGCCGCGCAGCTTGTGAATGTCGGGGTCGTCGTCCTGTAGGAGCCGGCGAATCAGATGGAACATGCGCCACGCGGTCTTGTAGGTGACGCCGATCTCGCGTTCGAGCTGCTTGGCGGAGATTCCGCAGCGAGTCGAGGACATCATGAAGATCGCGTAGAACCAGAGCTGGAGCGAGGTAGAGGACTTGTGGAAGATCGTCCCCGCGGTCGGGTGGATGTGGTGGCCGCACTTGGCGCATGAGTAGGAGGGACGGCTCATGACCCGGTGGAAGGTGCGCTCGGCCTTGCACTTCGGACAGATCGCACGATCCCCATCGGGGGAGTAGAGGTCCCGCCAGAGCCAGTCCAGGCAGGCGCGGTCGTCAGGGAACTCGCGCATGAACTCCATGACCGAATAGCTGGAGTCGCTGCCTATTGCTCTGACTGGTTTGTTCCGATTGACCGGTGGCATGGAAAGAGCGTACATCTGTTCGTACCTACTGTCAAGGGATAATTACCAGAAAACAACGGTGGATTGGCCAAATAAACTAAGAATCTGAAGGGAGCCTCCGGGAATGCGGGGGCTTCTTTCGTGGTTTACGCCTATGTCCTAGAGAGTTTGGTTGACAGACTGGCTGATCCGCCATACAGTTCTTTTGTCAATGACGGGAATGGCCTAGAAAGTTGGTGGTGAGAATGTTCATCGGCCTAATAATCGTAGCTGTGGTCATCATCGGCTTCGATCTTCTAGCGTCCCGCTTCGGGTCCGAGTCGCGCGACGGTTCGGACTGGAACCTGCACGCCGACGAGATCCAGGACGCGGCCGGCGCCGGGCGGATCCACCTGTGATGCGCTCCCCGAGTCTCACCTTGAATTTTCCCAGGCTGCCGATCCGATCGCTCCCCCCGGCGGTTCGGCAGCACTCTCAACGGTTGATCCGGAGAGGTCGGTAGCCGTGGCTGCCGGCCTCGACCGGATCGATCGGCACATCCTTTCGCTCCTGCGGCAGGACGGCCGCATGAGCCACGCGTCGATCGCCAAGCAGGTGGGGCTCTCGGGCCCGGCCGTGCACGAGCGCGTCAGGAAACTCGAAGACGCGGGGGTGATCGCCGGCTATACCGCGGTAATCGATCCCGACAAGATCGGTCTGACGAACGTTGCGTTCTGTCAGGTGACCATGTCTGAGGGCAACGAGTTCGCCATGGACGAACCCATCGTCGCTCGCATCTGCGAACAACCGGGCGTGGTCGAGTTTCATCGCATCGCGGGCGAGGACTGCTACCTCGTGAAGATCCGCACCTCGACCAATAAGGATCTCGAGCAGCTCCTGCGGCGCATCCGTTCGATCCATGGGGTCGCTCGGACGCGGACGACCTTGGTGTTGTCGACGGAACACGAGCAGCCGAGCGTCGACGTCCCCGAGACCGCCGGCGTAACCGAAGAATTGACGAAACGCTCCTAAGCAGCGCCAGCCTCTGCGAGACTGCCGGCGATGAGAACCGCCGACGACGTGATCGAAACTCTCAGAGGGATGGCCAGTCCTCGTAATCGCGAGGGCATGGCTCGCTTCGGCATCAATACCGAGCGCGCCCTGGGCATCAGCGTCACGACCCTCCGAGGCATCGCCAAGGAGCTCGGCAGCGATCACACTCTCGCCGCCGAGCTATGGGAGTCCTTTCTGCCGATCATCGAGCGGGCCGCGGACGACGACCGCAACTTCGTTCGCAAGGCGCGCCTTTGAGCGGCTGATTTCTACGTTTCAAAGACGATGAAGCCCTCGTCTCGAGGTGCATCATTGATCAGCAATGGACCGGCGTTAGGGGGTTTCTTGCTGCTCTTAGCACTGCCAAGGCAAGCACGCATCAAGCACGCCACTATGATGCGCCGTCATGGAACCAAAAAAAGTCGGCGTACTCCTCGATCTCGCCGAGCGCGTGCTTAACGATTCGACCCACCTGTTCGACGATCACGACCACCGCCAGGAGTCCGAGGAGCTCATGTCGGTGGTGCTCGGGGTGGATGAGGATGACCTCGACCTAGACGAGGAGCTGCCGCGCCGCCAGCGGGAGCGCTTTCTCTCGCTGGTGGCGCGGCGCGCCGGGGGGGAGCCCTTTCCTCTGCTGATTGGATTCATCACCTTCTTTGGCTACAACCTCAAGGTGAAGCCGGGCATGTTCATGCCCAGGCCCTCATCCGAGCTGATGGTCGAGCGCGCGCTCCAGAAGATGAAGGGGCGGAGGGACCCCGTGGTCGTCGACGTCGCCACCGGCACCGGTCCGATCGCACTCGCGATCGCGGCCGAGGTTCCCAACGCCGAGGTATGGGGCACCGATATCGCGGCCGACATGATCAAGCTCGGGCGCAGCAACGCACGAGAGCTCGAGCTCGATAACGCACGCTTCAAGGTAGGAGACATGTACGGGGCACTCCCCGGCGCGCTCGAGGGGCGGGTCGACGTGATCACGGGCCACGTGCCGTACGTTCCGAAGGAGGAACTCGAGGACCTGCCCGCCGAGGTGCGCGAATACGAACCCATCTACACGCTGTCCGACGAGACCGACGACGGGCTGTTCCTCATGCGCATGGCGATCGGCGGCGCCGCACACTGGCTCAAGCCGGGTGGGTGGCTGCTGCTTGAGGTCAGCCACGACCTCGAGAAGAAGGTCAGGCGCATGTGCATGAAGGCCGGCCTAGAGGACCACGGCGCGGCCAGCGACGAGGACGACCTCAGCATCGTCGTCGAGGCGCGCAAGCCCAAATAGATCCCCTGGGGACCCGTCGTCACGTCGCGACAAGCCAAGTAGGTCGTGCGACAATGCTCGGGGGCCGCTGCCGAGCGACGAGATGCCAGGAGCAACAAAGATGCAGCCACACGAGGCGGCGGAGGCGCGGCCCGTCGATTTGCACGCACAGGGATCGGCCGAGACCGCGCTGGTGACCGCTCGCACCCTCACGAAACGGTTCGACGACTTCACCGCGGTCGACGGGGTGGACTTCAACATCGAGCGCGGCGAGGCCTTCGGCTTCCTCGGCCCGAACGGTGCCGGCAAGACCTCCACGATGCGCATGATCGCGTCGGTATCGCCGGTGACGGAGGGCGCATTGACCGTGCTGGGGATGGACCCCGCCACTCAAGGGCCCCAGATCCGCGCCCGGTTGGGCGTGTGCCCGCAGGACGACACGCTCGACACCGAGCTCACGGTTCGGGAGAACCTGTTCATCTACGGTCGCTATTTCGGGATCTCGGGGCGCGAACTGCGCGAGCGCATCGAGGAGCTGCTCGACTTCACTCAGCTCACCGAGCGGCGCGACGACAAGGTCGAACCGCTGTCCGGAGGCATGAAGCGGCGTCTGGTGATCGCCCGCGCGTTGATCAACCAACCGGAGCTGTTGATTCTCGATGAGCCCACCACCGGGCTCGATCCTCAGGCCCGGCACCTGCTCTGGGACCGTCTCTACCGGCTTAAGCAGCAGGGCGTGACCTTGATCATCACGACCCACTACATGGACGAGGCCGAGCAGTTGTGCGACCGGCTCGTCGTGATGGATCAGGCCAAGATCGTGGCCGAGGGTTCGCCCGGCGCGCTGATCGCCAAGTATTCGACTCGCGAGGTCGTCGAGCTTCGCTTCGCGGTCGGCGAGCAGACCGATGTCGTCGAGCAACTGGACGGACTCGCCAAGCGCATCGAGGAGCTTCCCGACCGCATCTTGCTCTACACCGAGAACGGTGACGACGCTGCGGCCGTCATTCACGAGCGAGGGATCATGCCGCAGAGCATCGTCGTTCGAAGGAGCACCCTCGAGGACGTCTTCTTGCGACTGACCGGGCGAAGGCTGATCGACTGATGATGTCGCTACGTGTGCTCGAGGCCAATGCGCGCGTCTACAAGCGGACGTGGAAGGGGAGCGCGATGTCCGCGTTCCTCAACCCCGTTTTGTTCCTGCTGTCGATGGGACTGGGACTGGGCTCGCTTGTCGACAGCAATCCCGCGGCCGACTCGATCCCCGAAGGCATTACCTACGTCAGCTTCCTGGCCTCCGGACTTCTCGCCGCAACCGCGATGCAGACCGGTGCCGGCGAGGGCTCGTGGCCGGTGTTCGCGGGCATCAAGTGGATCAAGAGCTATCACGCCGCGCTCGCAACCCCGGTCCGCGTGGGGGACCTGGTCGCCGGCAACCTCTTGTGGGTTGGAGTGCGCGTGGCGCTCTCGGCGGTGGCCTTCGCCCTTGTGTCGGCGGTGCTCGGCGCCATCTCGCCCGTCCAGGTGGCCCTGGCGGTTCCCGGAGCGATCCTCACGGGGATGGCGTTCGCCGCGCCGGTCACCGGCTTCACCGCGCTTGCCAAGGACGAGACCAAGCTCTCCTCGTTGTTCCGTTTCGGCATCATCCCGATGTTTCTGTTCTCCGGGACCTTCTTTCCCGTCGAGCAACTCCCCGGATGGCTGCAGCCGGTCGCGTTCGCAACGCCTCTGTGGCATGGGGTGGAGTTGTGTCGTGCGAGCGCGCTCGGAATCGACTCGGCTCTGCCGCCTTCACTGCACATCGCCTACCTCGTGGTGTGGACCGCGGCTGGGTGGGTCGTGGCGCGCTGGGCGCTCGCACGGAGGCTGCAGCCATGACCAGTCAAACCATCGGGTTGCTCATAACCCCATTGGGTGTGCTCGGTCGTTCGGGAGTGCGACATGTGCTCGAGCGCAACCTGCTCGTCTACCGGCACATCTGGATCATCATCTTTTCGGGCTTCGTCGAGACCCTTCTGTATCTGTTCGCGATTCGCCTCGGGATCGGCGCCCTCGTGGGCGACATCACGCTGGAGAGCGGCCGCTCCGTCGACTACACGACCTTTGTTGCGCCGGCTTTGCTCGCGTCGAGCGCGATGAATGGCGCGGTGTTCGAATCGACCATGAACATCTTCCACAAGCTCAAGTACGCAAAGACCTACGACGCCATGCTCTCGACTCCGCTGAGGCCGTTCGACATCGCCCTCGGCGAGATCGCCTGGTCGCAGATCCGAGGCTCGATCTACGCGTTCGGTTACCTGTTCGTGTTGCTGGTCATGGGGCTGATCGAGTCGCCGTGGGCGATTCTTGCGTTGCCTGCGGCCCTACTCGTCGGCTTCTCGTTCGGGGCCGTGGGCATGACCTCGACCACCTTCATGCGGGGCTGGCAGGACTTCGACCTCGTCAACCTCGCGATCCTGGTGCTGTTTTTGTTCTCGGCGACGTTCTATCCGTTGAGCGTTTATCCGGAGTGGCTTCAGGCCGTGGCTCACCTGTCGCCGCTGTATCACGGAGTTGCGCTGATCAGGGGGCTGATGCTCGGCGAGGTCGGGCTCTATCTCTTCGGCCACATCGCCTTTCTGATCGTGATGGGAGCCGTGGGCCTTGCGGCGACCAACCGCCGCCTGGTCAAGCTCCTGACGCCCTGACCAAATTCGCGCTGGTATGCACGAATGAGTATGTTGGAATGTCCATATGGGTATAATCACCTGCATGAAGGGTGGAGAGCTCATCAGGGAGGCGAGGCGAAGGTCCGGCCTGACCCAGCGGGAGCTGGCCGATCGTGTCGGGACCACGCAGCCTGTGATCGCTCGGTGGGAGAGTGGCAAACGGTCACCGACCTACGAACGGCTCATTGAGGCGGTGCGGGCCTGCGGACTCGATCTGGCGGTCAGGATTGTCGGCTTCGATGAGGGCCACGACAGCCTCATCGATGACAGCTTGCGTCTCACCCCGGATGAACGGCTCGAAACTCTCGTCAGGGGACAAGCCGCGGTGCAGGAGTTGGTGAAGAGCGCACGCCGATCGGAATCTGAGTGACGTGAGCGCCTTCGATCCACGGCGGATCCTCGAGGTTCTGCACGCGCACGAGGTGGATTATGTGCTCGTTGGAGGACTTGGGGGCGCGTTGCATGGCTCGCCGCTACCGACCCTGGACGTTGACATCGTTCCTTCTCTCGAGAAGTCCAACCTGGATCGTCTCGCGGATGCGCTGAATGAGATGGAGACCGTCATGCGGGTCGCCTCTGATCCCTTTGAGATCAAGCTTGAGTTCACCGGCAGGTCATTGCAGAAGTGGCTTATCGAGTTCCGCTTCCTGAATCTGGCAACCCGATACGGACGCCTCGATCTCATCGAGCGTCCGGCGGGGACAGCCGGCTACAGAGATCTGGCGCCGAACGCGAGCGGAGAGCGGATCGGTGATTTTGAGGTCAGGCTGGCCGCGCTGGAGGACATTATCCGATCAAAGAGTGCATCTGATCGGGAGCGCGACCGGCAACAGCTTCCAACCTTGCGACGCCTTCTCGAGCGCAAACGCCCCGAGAACTCCTGACCCGACCCCCTTCGAGGGTGGCGATCGAGCTTGATCCCCGCTCCGAACTTCTGGCGCAGACGGGCAACGGTGCCCTAACCGCTCTTTGCCCAATGATCCGGGCCCCCCGAGGGGGGCGCGGTAGCCTGCCGTATGGACAAGGTTCTCGTCATCGACTTCGGGGCCCAGTACGCCCAGCTCATCGCCCGCCGGGTCCGTGAGTGTCACGTCTACTCCGAGATCGTCCCTCACGACGCACCCGTCGCCGAGCTCGCGGCCCTAAGCCCGAGCGGGATCATCTTGTCCGGCGGTCCCAAGTCGGTCTACTCGCCGGGGGCGCCGTCGGTGGACCCGGCCCTGTTCGAGCTCGGTGTCCCCGTGCTGGGAATCTGCTACGGCCAGCAGGTGATGGCGCAAGCGCTCGGGGGCGAGGTCGGTCACACCGGCATCGCTGAGTTCGGCAAGACCGATCTCTCGGTCTCGGAGCCCAACGCCGTGCTGTTCGGCGAGCTTCCGGTCGACCAGACCGTCTGGATGAGCCACAACGACGCGGTGGTGAAGGCCCCCGACGGATTCGTGGCGACGGCCTCGACCACCGCGAGCCCGGTCGCCGCGTTCGAGGATCGCGAGCGGGCGCTCTACGGAGTTCAGTTTCATCCCGAGGTGAGCCACACACCCAAGGGTCTCGACGTGCTCAAGAACTTCCTCTACGAGGCCTGCGACCTTCTGCCGTCGTGGACCATGACGTCGATCATCGAGACCGCGACCGAGCAGGTGCGCGCCACCGTCGGCGACGAGAAGGTCGTGTGTGCGCTGTCCGGTGGCGTCGACTCGAGTGTTGCGGCGGCGCTAATCCATCGTGCGATCGGCGACCAGCTCGTCTGCGTGTTCGTAGACCACGGCTTGTTGCGGGCGGGCGAGGGCGAACAGGTTGAGGAGACCTTCCGCCGCCATCTCAGAATGAACCTCATCCACGTCAAGGCGGCCGATCGTTTTCTCGAGAACCTCTCGGGCGTCACCGATCCCGAGCGCAAACGCAAGATCATCGGCGAGACCTTCATTCGCGTGTTCGAAGAGGTGGCGCGCGACGAGGTCGACGAGGCGCGTTATCTCGTGCAGGGCACCCTGTATCCCGACGTCATCGAGTCGGGCACGAAGGACGCGGCCAAGATCAAGAGTCACCACAACGTCGGCGGGCTCCCCGAGGACATGAGCTTCGAGCTCGTCGAACCGCTGCGCAACCTCTTCAAAGACGAGGTCCGGCGCGTGGGCGAGGAACTCGGGCTGCCCGAAGAGATCGTGTGGCGCCAGCCGTTCCCCGGCCCCGGCCTAGCGGTGCGCATCATCGGCGAGGTCACACAGGAGCGGCTCGAGATGCTGCGCTCTGCCGATGCAGTCGTGCTCGAAGAGATGAAGCGCGCCGACCTGCTCCGCGACATCTGGCAGAGCTTCGCGGTGCTCCCGGCGGTGCGGAGCGTCGGCGTCATGGGCGACGAGCGGACCTACGGGCACCCCATCGTGCTCCGGGCGGTGACGAGCGAGGATGCCATGACCGCGGACTGGGCCCGGTTGCCCTACGACCTGCTCGAGCGCATCAGCAACCGGATAGTCAACGAGGTACCCGGCGTTAACCGCGTCGTCTACGACATCACCAGCAAGCCCCCCGGTACCATCGAATGGGAGTAGCCCACTCCGATCCGAACAACCCCGGTGACACGGGCGTCTCGCTGCCTCAGGATGTAGCCCCGTGGGCTATATCGATGTTGCTGGTTTGCGTTTCGCGCTTCCCGGGGGCCGGGTGCTCTTCGACGACCTCTCGCTGAGGGTGCCGTCGGGCGCGCACGTCGCTCTGGTCGGGGCCAACGGCGTCGGGAAGACCACGATTCTTCGATTGCTGGCGGGCCATGAGCGGCCTCAAGACGGCGTCATCAAGGTGGACGGCAAGCTGGGCTACATGCCTCAGTTCGTCGGGACCTTCGGCGCGTCCACCACCGTACGCGATTTCCTGTTGTCGTTCGCCGCGCCCGGACTCCGGCGCGCCGACGAGGCTCTGCGGCGAGCAGAGCGGATCGTTGCCGGGCCCCACGGGCAGGCGGCCCAGCTCCGCTACGCGGACGCGATCGCCGCGTGGGGCGAGGCCGGGGGCTACGACGCCGAGGTGCTGTGGACCACCTGCACCACCAAGGCGTTGGGAGAACCTTTGGAGGTCGTGGCCCAGCGCAGACTCTCGACGCTATCCGGCGGCGAGCAGAAGCGGCTCGCGCTGGAGGCGTTCTTTCGCTCGGACGCGAGCGTGCTGCTGCTCGACGAGCCGGACAACTTCCTCGACATCGTCGGCAAGCGGTGGCTCGAGCAGTCCATGCGCGAACTGCGCAAGACCATTCTGTACGTCAGCCACGACAGGGCGATGCTCGCAGCGACCGCGGACGCGATCGTCACCCTCGAGGGACGCAGCGCGTGGACGCACAGCGGCCCGTTCTCGACCTATACGGCGGCGCGCCAGCGTCGGCTCGAAAAGATCGAGGAGGAGACCCGCCGCTACAAGGAAAAGCACGCGCACATCATGGCTCAGATCGCCGACTTCAAGCGGCGCGCGGCCTACAACGACAAGTTCGCAACGCGTCTGAGCTCGGCTCGGAAGAAGCTGGCCCGCCACGAGCAGGACAACGCCCCGCGTCAGCGGCCGCGCGACCAACAGGTGCGAATGAATTTGCAGGGGGGCCGTACCGGCAAGATCGCCTTGCGAGTCGAGGATCTCGAGATACCAGGACTAGTGGGACCGTTCTCGACAGAGCTTTACTTCGGCGAGCGCGTTGGTGTCGTCGGGCCGAACGGTTCGGGCAAGAGTCACTTCCTCAAGCTGCTCGCCGGCGAGGACATTGCTCACCTCGGAGGCCTGCGGCTGGGCGCGCGCGTCGAGCCGGCGTTGTTCTCCCAGTTGCACGAGCGGGCCGACCTCGAGATCGACAGGTCGCTGGTCGATCACCTCGCCCACGAGGGCCTTGCCCTGGGAGGCGCGATCGCGACGCTGAAGCGTTACGAGTTGCACGAGGTGGGGCATCTCCCGTTCTCGCTGCTGTCCGGGGGCCAGCAGGCTCGCTTTCAGATCCTGTTGATGGAGATGAGGAACCCGACCATGCTGCTGCTCGACGAGCCCACCGACAACCTCGACATCGACTCGGCCGAGGCGCTCGAGGACGCGCTGATGCGTTACGAGGGCACGGTGATCGTCGTGACGCATGA
>JBOGWV010000070.1:0-4819 GCA_050693975.1 Actinomycetota bacterium | reverse complement strand
CCTCGATCCCATTGGCGGCCTCACCCACGACTTCGTAGCCCTCGAACTCGAAGAGAAGCCTCAGGATGTGGAGGATGTCGTCGTTGTCGTCGACGATCAAGACCTTGGGAGGGTCGTGGCGTCCGTTGGGCGAGCCGGCTCTCTCCACGTGAGTTCCTTGCGACGTTGGATTGACACTCAGGGAGTCGAGGACCCACCGTGCGCAGCCTCAACACCCTAAGGTGGGTGGCTGACTCTGCAACCGGATGTCAACGGTACTCCGCGACCAGGCGAAATGCGACCTCTATTTCGCGGATAGGGGAGAGGTTTCACTCCTTAGCGACGATCCGCCGGGCGACCTCGTCGAGCTTGGTGTTCGTCTCCTGCAAGGCTCGGCGCATGACATCGAATGCCTCTCCCCTGGTGATCCCATCCCGCTCCATCAGGATTCCCTTAGCGAGAAAGGCCGCCCCGTGAGGGCGGCCTTTGATCTGACGTTGTCCGGCTAGGACGCTCGCCGGGCGCGGGCGCGACGACGCTTGAGCGAAGCGCGCTCCTTGTCCGTGAGACCGCCCCAGATTCCGTACTTCTGGTTGGTGTCCATGGCGAACTCGAGGCACGACTCGGCGACGGGGCAGCGCTGGCAAACGGCCTTGGCGCGTGCCTCGCGAGCCTGCTTCTCGAGCTCGGACTCACCCTGGTCGGGTCCGAAGAACAACGTGTTTTCGTATTCTCGACAGGCGGATTCCTCCTGCCAGTCGAGCTTCTCTACGGGATCCATCACGTGGACGGAGACCTCCTCACTGGTGCTGCAGACGGCTGCAGCCGATGCTTTTGTTGTGTCCAGCCGTCCTTCGGCTAAACGGTCGTTTTCGGATTCCTATTCCTCGGAACATGCCGTTTACCTGCGCAAATAGCGGCTATAAGGGCTTTTGGGGCGAACGGTTCCAAGGCGTTCGAATCCAAGTGTCCACTACCTTCTGGAGGGCGTCAATGCCTGAAGAGCGAGAAAAATTGTCTGGCAAGACCAAAGAAGCGGCCGGGAAGGCGACCGGCGACAGGCGCCTCGAAGCCGAGGGAAAGACCCAGCACGAGACCGCCGAGGGCAAGGCCAAGGCCAAAACCGCCGTCGACAGGGCCAAGGGAGCCGTCGACGGCATCAAAGAGGCATTCAAGAAGGACAGGCACTAGCCACACCGCACTGCGGGAGACCGGCTCTCGCCGAGCCGGTCTTTTCGCGTCGAGGAACAAAAGGCGGCCTAGAGTGTTTGCAACAACAACCACTTATCAACGATGAGGAGCCATGATGTCCGATACGCGCGCGGTACTCGAGAAGTACTCCGTCGTCGCCGTGGTGGGCATCTCGACGGATCCCTCGAAGGCCGCGCACAGGATCCCGCAAAGGCTCAAGCGCGCCGGCTTCAAGATCATCCCGGTGAACCCCGCGGCCGACGAGGTCTTGGGCGAGAAGGCCTACCCGACCCTTGCCGACATCCCCGAGCGGGTGGACATCGTGGACGTCTTCCGCCCCTCCGAAGAGGCCGCGGGCATCGCACGTGAGGCAGTCGAGATCGGCGCCAAGGCGCTGTGGCTGCAGATCGGGGTCACCTCCGACGAAGCGCGCACCATCGCCCAGGATGCCGGGCTCGACTACATCGAGAACCGCTGCATGGGACACGAGACGAGCGCGCTGGGGATCAAGAAGCCCTAGTGGATTACGGGCGACCTCCCGCCTTCGGTGGCAACCTGAACCCGACCGCCGACTTCCGGGCGGCGTCGGCTACGGCTCAGGCGATCGACCGCGCCGGGCTCGATTTCATCGGCGTACAGGACCATCCCTACCAGCGACGCTTCTTCGACACCTGGACATTGATCGCGTCGCTGGTGCCGCTCACTGAGCGAGCTCACTTCGTCACCGACGTGATCAACCTCCCGCTGCGGCCGGCCCCCATGCTTGCTAAGGCAGCCGCCAGCCTCGACGTCATCAGCGGCGGGCGCATCGAACTCGGCCTCGGCGCCGGCGGTTTCCCCAAGGCCGTGCGCGCCATGGGCGGACCGGAGCACAACGCGGCCGAGCGCGTCGACGCCCTCGAGGAGGCCATCTCGGTGATGCGCCTGATGTGGAGCGACGCTCCGTCAGTGCGTTACGAGGGCGAGTATTACTCGCTTCACGGCTACAAGCCGGGGCCTGCGCCGGCTCATCGGATCGAGATCTGGCTCGGCGCGCTCGGTCCCCGGATGCTGCGCTTGACCGGCGCGACTGCCGA
Organism: Actinomycetota bacterium; assembly: GCA_050693975.1. GTDB lineage: Bacteria > Actinomycetota > CADDZG01 > CADDZG01 > WHSQ01 > WHSV01. The sequence goes on along the minus strand of JBOGWV010000070.1, from coordinate 2,573 downwards.
TGGCTGGATCCCCTCGTTGTCGTATGTCCCACCGCAGAAGGCTCTCGCACACAACGCCAAGATCGACGAAGCCGCCGGCGAGGCCGGTCGGCCCCCGGCCGACATCCGCCGCGCCTACAACGTCATGGGCGTCATCGACGCCGAAGGCGAGGGCATCAATGGGCCCGTCGAGGCGTGGGTCGAGCGACTGACCGGCCTGGTGCACGACACCGGCATGGACACATTCCTGTTCTGGCCAACCGGCGGCGACATCATCTCCCAGCTCGAACGCTTCGCCCACGAAGTAGCCCCCGCGGTGAGAGAAGCCGTAGCCAAAGAGAGGGCCTGACTACTCGACTCCCGTTTGCAACTCCTTCAAGCGACGTCTGAGCGCCGGCAAATGCTCGAGATCCTTTGCCCTTCCTGCCGCCTCCTTGGATCGAATTACGTCCGCCAGCGCTGCGACCGGGAACTGAACACCGAGTGCGCTCACCATGGTTGCTCCCTGAGCAAGATCCTCGTACCCGGTGGTCCCATCGGGCACAAACGAGAGATCGAGTGGCCCATAGGGCGTGACCAAAGTGAGCGTCGTCATCCTCGTCAACATGCGCTCGTCTAGTGGAATCGGGAAGCCGGTGTCTAAGCCGGGCGCCCGTAGTTGTGCGCCGAGCTCCTTCAATGCCGCCGCAAGTTGCTTGAGGTTCCCCTCGTCGCGCGATGGCGTGACATCAACATCAAGCGTTCGAGGGACATCCGCCCGGTGCACGAGCGATGCGATGCCCCCAATGACCACGTATCGAACGCGGTGCCGGTTCAAGGCCTCGATGATTGGCACCACATCAAGATCAGGGACCTGGATGTCGTTCATCTTCCCGCGAGCCAACAATCGATACCGGCTGAGCGTTGCGCAGCGCCTGAGTCTGCTGCTCGACTCGTTTTCGAAGTTGCGGGCTGAGGTTCCGCTCGACAGAGGTCACCCATTCGTCGTGGTCGTCGTTTGGGACCAAACGCATGCGGAGTTCGAAGCCAGCCGCGCGCAGAATGCGCGTCAGCGTGCCGAAGCGTGGAGACTTCCGGCCAGACTCATAGTCGGCGATGGCCGACTGGGAGGTGCTCGAAAGTCTCGCTAGCTCCCTCTGGGAAAGCTCGGCCCGCAGTCGAGCGTCACGAATAAGGTGTCCGGCCGACCCGCCCTTTTCAGTTCTGCTCATGGGAGCATGATACCCGATTGAGTGTCAGAGGCACCGGCTGTGCGAGAACGTGTCGCGGGGGCTCCTGGGTGGTATCCCTCACCCATGGCTACCGAGCGGAGTCACCTCGTACCCAACCCACTCAGGCGGATAGGGCTGTGGAGCGCCTACCTCTTGCTCGCGCTGGCCGGGATGCTGGCGCTGTTGTATCTGATCGTGCGGCTGAGGATCTTGATGATCCCGATCTTCGTCGCGCTGCTGATCACGACGCTTCTGGCGCCCCCGGTACAAAAGCTGAGAGAACGCGGGTGGAAGCCGCTGCTCGCGACCTGGACGGTTCTGCTCGCTTCGATCCTGCTGCTCACGGCCATCTTCGCGGTGCTGGTCCCGCAGTTCACCAGCCAGATCGACGAGATGCGTACCAGCGCGAGAGAGGGCTTCGACGAGGTCGTGACCTGGCTCGGCGAGGGCCCCCTCGAGCTCAGCGAGCAGGAGATATCCAACTACCTCGACCAGGCCGGCCAGCGAATCCAGGAGAACTCCGAGCAGATCACCGGAGGCGTTCTGGCCGGAGCAATCAAGACCTTCGAGTTCATCGCGGGCATCCTGCTGGTGTTGGTGCTGGTGTTCTTCTTCTTGAAGGACGGCCCCGAGATCGCCGACTGGTTCCGGCGACAGGTGAAGCGCGACAACCGGCCCCACGTAGAAGAGATGGGCCGCCGAGCCTGGTCGACTCTCAGCGCCTACGTTCGAGGTACGGCGATCATCGCTCTGGTCGATGCGGTGCTCATCGGCCTGGCCCTCGCGCTGGTCGGCAACCCACTCTGGATTCCGCTCGGAGTGCTGACCTTCTTCGGAGCGTTCTTCCCGATCGTCGGAGCTGTGGTGGCGGGTGCTCTGGCCGCGCTGGTGACGCTGGTGACCAACGGCTTCACGCCGGCGCTGATCATTACCGGAGTCATCGTTGCGATCCAGCAGATCGAAGGTGACGTTCTCCAGCCGATCGTCATGGGCAAGGCGGTGAGGCTCCACCCCGTCGTGATCCTGATGGCGTTGACGGCCGGAGGAGTGCTCGGAGGAATCCCGGGTGCCTTCGTGGCCGTCCCGGTCGCGGCGGTGGCATCCAACGTGGGCAACTACGTCAAGCTCCAGGTGCGCGACGAGAAGGATCTCACCGAGAAGGACCGGGTAGCCGAACAGCCGAGCCGCAGCGGGGCCTGATAGGCAGATGGGGAGCCCTGGTACGAACGGGCTTTTACTACGAACGGCTTGTACTACGTAGGGGCTTCGGCGTTGAGGATGCGGACGCCTGACACCCTCAGTCGGCCGGTTCGACGAACACCAGCCTGCCCGGCGTCCCGCCCGGAAGGTGGTCGGCGTCGCCGGTGTCCTTCACAAGGGCGC
>JBOGWV010000069.1:0-7839 GCA_050693975.1 Actinomycetota bacterium | reverse complement strand
AAGCGAAAAAGCGCCTCTGACCTGCGTAAACACTCAGTGGGCCCAGATGGATTTGAACCATCGACCTCACCCTTATCAGGGGTGCGCTCTAACCGAGCTGAGCTATGGGCCCCGGAGACAACCTGCGGCCCAGCCGCAGGCGAAGGGGCATATTACCGCCCTCATCGATCGCTAACTACGGCCCCGGACGCAAGTCGGCCCCCGGTTTGACCGGGGGCCGAAGCGTTAGCTGGGTGTTTGAATCAGAGACCGAGCCCGGCCACGATCTGATCCTTGGGCCTGGCGCCGATCACCTGGGCGGCCACGTCGCCATCCCGGAAGAGGGCGATGGTGGGGATGCTCATTACCCCGTATTTCTGAGCGATCATCGGGGACTCGTCGATGTTGATCTTGACGACCTTGACCTTGCCCTCGTACTCGGTGGAGATCTTCTCGAGTTCGGGGTGGACGAGCCGGCAGGGACCACACCACTCGGCCCAGAAATCCACGATGACCGGGGTGTCCGAGGCCAGTACCGCCTCGTTGAAGTCGGTTTCGCCGACTGCCTGCATCTTTGCCTCCTGTCGATCTGCTGCATGGGGATTCGTTGAGATCGGCTGCTCTCCGCTCAAATGGAACAACATCGCATAGGAGCCTATATTCCACCTCGCCGGGACCCCAATCCTCGGCAATTCAGGGGCTGGCAACGCCAAAGCGCTGGGGAAGGGGGCTCTCAGGCGTCACAATCATTCTTGGAGGTGACGCCCGTGGAGCGCAGGCTGCAGCAGAAGAAGCGAATCGCCCTGGTGGCTCACGATCACAAGAAGAAGGAAATGCTGGAGTGGGTCAAGTACAACCGGGCCTTTCTCAGCGAGCACGAGCTCCTAGCCACGGGGACCACCGGCCGGCTCATCGAAAGCGAGCTCGGCATCCCGACCGTCAAGCTCCAGAGCGGTCCGCTCGGCGGCGATCAGCAGGTGGGGGCCAAGATCTCGGAGGGGGAGATCGACGTTCTGATCTTCCTGTGGGATCCGCTCGAGTCCCAACCTCATGACCCCGACGTCAAGGCGCTGCTCCGTATGGCGGTCGTGTGGAACATCCCAGTCGCCTGCAACCGGAGCTCGGCCGACTTCATCATCTCGTCGCCGTTGATGATCGAGGATTACCAGTACCTCACGCCCGACTACCGGGGCTACATGACGAGGGACGTCGATACGGAATAGCAGTTCCCGTTCGGCGGGTTCATCAGCGGGAGAGCTTTCTCCTATCATTGGCCGGCACGGGGCGGTAGCTCAATTGGTAGAGCACCTGCTTTGCAAGCAGGAGGTCGTCGGTTCGATTCCGATCCGCTCCACAAATAGGGTTTGACTAGGGTTGTGAAGTCTCGGCACCTGTGTCCCACATTGGCCTCGGCACCTGTGTCCCACTCTGTGGCCCGGCCTCGGCTCCTGGGCGACACTGGCCTCGGCACCTTTGTCTCACCAGTTCCACGTTTCTGACCGTCACCGGCGTCATCACTTGTGCTCAACTGAGCCGAGCGCCGGCCGTGGATTTCCGGGTTGGAGCTTGGGTGATCGCGCCTGAATCTCACTCAGGATTCATACGCTTGCACTAGCGTGCGAGCGAGGGCCGGGAGGGCAGGTTTTCCCGCTGCTCCGGATTGTGGACACATGCTCGAATTACTCTCTTGGGATTCATGCAACAATTTATGAAACAATTGTTCGATTAACTGTTCATAGCTTGTATCATGACGAACATGGATTTTCGATCCCCTGTTCAAGCGCTTATCCCCGGAGCACAGGGCAAGATCCTCGCGGTTTTGACTCGGGCAGGCGAGCCCTTGAATCTGCGGACCATCGCCGATCTTGCCGGCGTGAGCGCCGGCCAGACCTCGCGCGTCCTGGCACGGCTCGTAGGACTCGGCTTGGTCGGACGAAGGGATGTCCCACCCATCGCACTCTTCCGCCTTCAAGAGGGCAATCTCGCCAGCGAATTCATCCATCAACTGACCCAACTGAGGGAAACGTTCTTGGAGCGGGCCGCGACGTTAGCCCTGGCGATCGAGCCGCCGCCCTTCAACGTCACGATCTTCGGCTCGATCGCTCGCGATCAGGCAGGACCTGAGAGTGATATCGACTTTCTGGTTGTGAGTGCCACCGGCACCACTCCGGAGGATGACCTGTGGGCCAAATCACTCGGCGTTTTTGAGCACGACGTCGAGACCCTCGCAGGGAACGCCGTGAGCGTGGTGGAGGTGACCGAAGAGGAGCTACCGGAGCTGCTGGTCGGCGGCGGCGAGGTCTGGCGACAGATAAGGGATGAGGGGATACATCTGCTGGGCGTTCCTCTCTTGAAACTCTCTCGGCGATGACCAGTGTCCAGAAGACAAGGAAGGTCGCTGCTGCAGAGGCGCGCGACTACGCCATCAAGGCGCGTGAGTATCTCGAGGCAGCAAAGGAGAGTCTCGAACTCGGTCGCTACAACGCGGCCACAAGCATGGCCGTCCATGCCGGAATCTGTTCCGCGGACGCGGTAAGTGGCGGGCGTCAAGGCGTGCGCTCGGCGGCTGCTGACCATGCGCAGACGGTCAAGCTAGTGAAAACCGCCGGCAGGGACGGAGAGGAAGCAGCCAAACACTTACGCTGTCTGCTGCCGCTGAAGACGCGCGCGGAGTACGACCCAAAGCTAGTCTCCAAGAAACAGGCGGAGGAACCCCTGCGCGCGGGCGAGCGGTTGGTTGGGGTTGCGGAGTCCGTGATAGCAAGCCTCGGCTAGATGCAAGAGATTGAGCTCTTAACTTTGCGCCTTTCGCTCGTCTCTGACCTGCGATTATGGCGTGTAGCACAGCGCTCAGCGGGTTCTGCTTTGCAAGCAGGAGGTGGTCGGTTCGATGCGCGTGGCCGGCTGGCGCTCTCGCCAGATGCTGAACCGCTACGGGGCCGCTGCGGCCGACCAACGCGCCCGCGACGCCCATCGCCGCATGTCCCCAGGAGACCGCCTGGCCTGAGTCTCACATGACACCATCGCGGGCCTTTGATCGACCATCAGCAATTTCGCCCTAGGGTCGCTCCTTCACCGAGTCGACGATGCCCGTCTCCAAGTAGACCGCATAGCCGATGCGCGCGCCGGGCTCCGCGTCGAGCCACTCCACACGTTCCAGCAAAGTCTCTTGCTCGGCCAGCAGTTCAGAGGTGTCAGGATCGATGACGAGCTCGACGCGGTGTAGGTAGCCCGCGTCGTCCGACTCTCGCAGTAGGGCGATGCCTTTACGGCCCTCGGGGTCCGTCACACCCTGGAGCACATCAACGCTGGGAATTCGAGCAGCCACACGAAGCAATGCCGCGCGCAGCTCGGGAGGCGCAGTGAAACTCCGCAACATGTCGCCGATGATCACCAGCATCTCGCCCTCGAGCGAGTTGCCCCTTCCTCGCGCAAGCTCCTCGAGCTGCCCATAGAGCTCGTCTCGGTCTGTAGAGAATCGTCCGAAGTCCTCGATGGACAGTTGCCCGGGTCCGAAACGCGAGTCGTGGTGCCCGGGATCACTTAGGGGAGGACTTCCCGCGTCGACCCACTTCTTACGATCTACGGGTCCGAAAAACTCCGCCTCGTCGTCGAATGAGAGTTGGCGTCCCGAGCCGTCGGGGCCCTTCCACATCTCCAGCGTCTTGGGAACGAGCGCCCACAACTCGACGCTGTCGCCAATGCCGCTCAGATAGGCGCTCCGCGTTCTTGTGTAGATGAAGCTGCCCGGCGGCACGACGGGAGCAGACTGCTTCGCTGCGACCGTGGCTATTCGCTCTATTGTTCCCGGGGGCGAGGGCCTGTGGCCCGGGAGGGTCGTCGGGCCGCGGTTAAGCGCAACCACGATGCCGAGTACAGCAATCAGAGCCGCGGTGGGGACGATCGTGCGGATCAACGGGACCCTCCCCCGCTTAGGAATCGAGGCCAAATCGCTCCTGGGCACGCTCGTAACTCGCGCGAGGATGGCGGCACCAGCCTCGCTTCCGACCCAGCCTTCGAGCTCCGCTTGCTCGACCGGGTTAGCGCTTCGAAGGCGCTCCATCACATTCCCTTCGTTCATTCCGTTTCCTCCAGGGTGGGTCGCAACCCAATCGCATGCCGCGGGCGCGAGTCCTCGGCGAGTACCTTGGCAAGTCGTTTCCTGGCCCGATGCAGGCGCACCGAGAACGTGGAGGTTGAGCACCCCATGGACGCGGCCGCCCTGCGCGTGTCCAGGTGGTCCCACGCCACGAGCATGAGGGCTTCCTGATCCCACTTACCGAGCCGGCTGAGTGCGTCTACCAGCGTCAAGTGCGCGGTGACCTCAGTAGCCGGATCAACGGTCGCGGAAGGTTCGCGCTCGATTCCCTCCTTCAGGCGGAGGGTGAGGGCCGTTCTCCTGTCTGAGGCCCTCCTCTGGTTGGATATCACTCTTCGAGCAACGCCGAGCAGCCACGGCACTGCGTCGTCGGGAACGTCCTCAAGCCGCCGCCAGGTAACAAGAAATACCTCTGCGACGACCTCGGGTGCATCGTCGGGACTCGTGCGCCGCAGCGCATAGGCAAGCACGCGCTCTGCGTGAGTCTCGAAAAGGAGCTGCAGTCGTTCCCGTTCGTCCAGGACTTTCTCCCCATGTTCGCCGCCCCATCTTCGCAGGGAGGCTCCTGACGAGTAAGTGTCCGGTTGAGGCCCGATCTTTCAGGCTCCGGTGTTGTAACTCACTCTCCTTAGCAAGCGGGGACTGACTTCGTGAAGCCAGGCTCGACCTTTTCGGTGACCGGTCGACCAGCCCTCTCTGACGGGCCGCTCGATTTGCTGTTTCCACCGATCCTCTGCTTTCATCCGGCTCTCGCGGCTCAATGGTGTTTATCGACGTTCACAGACTTGCACTAGCCGTGCTAGTCCATTTTTCAGCTGCAGAAAAGGCGGTAAATTACAAGTCAAAGCTTGCCCAAGTTTAGGAGTTGGCTTTTGAGGTTGCGCTCAAGCCCTGAGTGGGATCACGGCTGAGACAGCACCAAGGAACTACTAAGCTTGACTAAATTAGTAGTTGATTAGTACTATGCGATCATGCCTTATGTAGTACCTGCCCCGAATTGGCCAGAAATTATCCGAGGTATTCCGGCAGAGGCGTTCCCGGAGAAGCTTATCCAGATCCAGGTACATGGCTCGGTAGCGCCTCGTGGAAAGTATCGACACTGGGATACGTTGCGTCACCTAACCCCCCCTGAGGGCCTCTCGCATGAAGAGTGGTGGGCTGGGATCAAGCTTGCGAGACAGGCCATTGCGAGACAGCTTCCCTTGAAGGATGCCCGGGGAGCTGCATTCACATTCTGCATGCCAGACGCCGCCCAGGAGCAGGTTCACTTCATCGATCAACACGCCAGTGGCGTGATCGCGATGCCTGAGCTGGTGACGGCGGACGAATCTGCCAGACACCGATTCTTGGTGAACTCTGTAATCGAAGAAGCAATTCGTTCCAGCCAGCTTGAAGGAGCTCACACGAGCCGAGTGGTCGCGAAGGAAATGATTCGCTCTGGTCGTTTGCCAGAGAATCGAAGCGAACAGATGATTCTCAACAACTACCGGGGGATGGAGTTCATCCGCATAGAGGACCCTCGGCTGCTCACCCCGGACTTCGTATTGACACTCCATCGAATCTTGACCGATCAAACGCTCGACGAGCCCTCGGACGCAGGACGACTTCAGGCACCGGGGGAGGCGAGAGTCGCCGTCTATGAAGGTGACCGAGTTGTCCATAGCCCACCGCCTGCCGAGCAGCTGCAAGAGCGTCTCGTTGAGATGTGTCGCTTTGCAAACAGTGAGGACGATTCAGAAGGGTTCCTGCACCCTGTCATTCGCTCGATTCTTCTCCACTTCTGGCTTGCATACGATCATCCCTTCGTCGATGGAAACGGAAGAACGGCGCGCTCTCTCTTCTACTGGTCAATGAGGAAGCATGACTATTGGATGACCCAGTACCTTTCCATCTCGCGGATCATTAGGGAGGCACCTTCTCAGTATGGAGAGGCGTTCGTATTGACAGAGCTAGATGAAAGGGACACTACATACTTCATCCTCTATCACCTTGCGACCATCAAAAGAGCCATAGATGAAGCGAGAGCGTACCTGCAGAGGAAGATGCGGGAGGTTAGGGAGATTGAATCGGTCATCCGCGAACGTGACGAATTCAACTATCGCCAGCTGGCTCTGCTCAGCGACGCTGTTCGGAATCCACACGGTCGCTACACGTTCGATTCACATGCAATGAGTCACAATGTCACCCACCAGTCCGCTCGAACGGATTTGCTCTCGCTCATGGAGAGGGGTTTGCTGCGTCGCCGTCGCTTCGGGCGTCAGCATGTCTTTACGCCCGTATCCGACGTAATCGAGAAGCTGCGAGGAGATCCACCAGGGGACTAGGGGATGAGCCATCTCAGCCCTGTTGCGCCCTCCACGAGGTCATGAGTGCTGCCCGACACCAGAACCTCACCTGCTCCTGCTTGGGCCACGATGCGAGCTGCGGTGTGGACCGCTATGCCTCGGATGTCGTCGTTGCTCAGAACCACTTCGCCGCTGTGGATGCCTACCCGGATCGCTAGACCAATCGCCGCTAATGCCTCGATGAGTGCCAACCCGCAGCGGATGGCGCGCTCGGCGCCGACGAAGGTGATCCAGGAACGAGTCGCCAACGGTATTGACCTCGCGGCCGCCGAAACCCACGAACACGCTGCGGACAAGGTCGTTGTGCATAGACAGGGTTCGTTCCCATGCCACATCGCCGGCTTTGCGCGCCAGTACCGTGGAGTTCACGATGTCGGTGAACAGGATCGTGACCATGGCGCGATGTTCCTCACCCGGCTGGGTGTCGAATCCGGCGCCCGCCGGCCCAGTCGACCATCTCGATGACCAACCCCTCGCCCTCTTCGGTGCGGACGCCCATCCGTCCGCGGATAACGATGCCGCGGTGGTAGAGCTCGCATGAGGCGGTGCCGACCAGGGGCTTCGCGTGCTCTTCCCAGCTCCACCCTGGTTGGAGGACGTGACGGCTGATCACCGTACCGGCGATGCGCACTTGGTAGGTCGCACCAAGCGGGTAACTCCCCACAGCCTCGGGCTCACCGAGGTCGCGGACCTCAAACACGATCAAGGCTCGGAGACGACGTGACGGGAGATCGCCTCGTCCCAGAGCACCGCGCTCGACACCCCAAGCGTACGCCGCGCGCTTTGTTGGTCGGGGGACGCGCATCTGGTCGATGACCGGAGACCCGCATACATCGGACAATACGATCGCCGTCCAAGCGAAAGCAAACTCCGCAAAGGAATGACAGCGCCGCGATGACGAAGAGCGCCGAAGTCGCTGAGTCGAGAACACCGGCTCTGGTACAGACGAGGTGTGCGAGATTCAGATGCGAGGGGAGCCCCTCCCCGGAGAATCCGAATCCTCGCTTGAGCTACGCCGCAGGCGGTCCGAACCAGGTGGTTAACGCGTCAGCGAGCCCCGGCTGGGTTGGGTCTCCCACCCAGGCCACATATCCGTCGGGCCGAATCAACACGGCGGTGGGAGCGGTGACCGGCCCCAGCGCCGGAAGCTCCCACGTACCGACGTACCTGGCGTCGACCAGCTGCACTCGAGCCGCCCACGGCATCATGTCGAACCCCTCGGGCTCACCTAGGGTCAGCAGCACGGGTCGGGCGTCGTGCAGCAAGGTGTACACGCGAAGCGGGCCATCGGCGGTGACCAGGTCGAGGTCGGGCATGCGGCGTCCGAGCAGCGGGTGTCCCTCCCCGAGGTCATAGTGGATGTCCAGGCCACAGATCATGCCGGCGATCCGCTTGCGAGGCTCGTCCATGCTCAGC
>JBOGWV010000068.1:0-5510 GCA_050693975.1 Actinomycetota bacterium | reverse complement strand
TGCACGACCTGCTTGCGGCCCTGCTTGATCTCCATGACGTCTTCCATGGGGATGATGACCTCGAAGATCTTGTCGTCGACGTTCATCGACTGGATTCGAGACATGAGGTTGGTCTTCACCCGGTTTTCGTAGCCCGCATAGGTGTGGATGACGAGCCAGTCCCCGGGACGCTCGGTCGGCGGGACGAAGGTCGTCTCGTAGTCGTCGACCTCGTCTTCCGCCTCGGGTGCGGACTCGGTCGCGGCGGGGGTCGCGTCTGCCTCGGTTTCGGTGGCTGCCTCGGTTTCGGTGGCTGCCTCGGTTTCGGTGGCTGCCTCGGTTTCGGTGGCTTCCTCTGCCTCGGTTTCGGTGGCTTCCTCTGCCTCGGTTTCGGTGGCTTCCTCTGCCTCGGGTGCGGTGGCTTCCTCTGCCTCGGTTTCGGTGGCTTCCTCTGCCTCGGGTGCGGACTCGGTCGCGTCTGGGGTCGCGTCTGCCTCGGCCTCTGCGGGCGCCCCGGCCTCCGGTGCTGCCTCGGCCTCCGGTGCAGCCTGGGCCTCGGGCTCGGCCTGAGACTCGGAACCGGTCGCTTCGGCCTCTTCGGCCTGCTGCTCGAGCCTCTGTTCCTCGGTGTGGGTTTCCTGCATTAGATGTCAACTCCAAACAGCGCCAGGACGCCCTGTGTGAACACGTAGTCCATGGCGGCGATTATCACGGCGATCACGACGGCGGAGACGAGCACGACGGTCGAGTAAGAGACGACCTCTTTGCGGGTCGGCCAGTTGACCTTCTGCATCTCGCCGGCGACCTCTTTGAGGAATTGGCGGGGCTTCGTGCGCTCTTTCTTTTGGGGCGCGCCTGAGGGGCGAGGGCTCGGAGCCTTCTTCTTCCCCTCTTGTTTCTTCATCTCACGCTTGTACTGCCTGTTCACGAAACGACCTCTTTCGCTAGCCAATCCCGATCGCTGAAACCACCGCCGCTCCTCTTTACCGGAGCGCGCCGTAGAAGGGTCCGGTTGCGGGGGATCGAGCGAGGCTCCAGGTTAGCACGCTCGTGAACGAGGGCAGCCTGGTTTCTAATGCGCATCCTCGGTGCGGGACTCGCTCGGCTGCTCCTCGTGGACCTCGCCGTCTCTGATGGCGAGAATCCAGTCAACGTACTTCAGGATCTCCTCGTTGTGCGTTGCGACCAGGCAGGTGGTCCCCTGCTCGCACGCCCTCCGTAGAGTTCGGAGCACGCCGCGCCCCCACACCGCGTCCTGGTGACCGGTCGGCTCGTCGGCCAGCAGGAGACGGGGGCCCGACACCAGTGCACGAGCCAGGCCCGTTCGCTGCTGCTCTCCGAGAGAGATCTCGGTCGGCATGCGATCTGCAAACTGGGACAGGCCCAGCGAGTCCATGAGCTCCTCCGCCCGGCCCTCGATCGGGGGACGCTCGCCAAGACGGCCCGGCAGTTGAATATTCTCGGCGACACTCAGCTCCTCGATGAGCCCCAGCCGCTGGGGCACGATCGCGAGGTCGCCCCACATGCGGTCGGCGGCGGGCACGTACTGGCCGCTCCACTCGATGCTCCCCGAGTCTGGCTCCTCCCACCCGACGATGAGGTTGAGGAGGGTCGTCTTGCCCGAACCCGAGGGTCTGGGGAACAGCTTGAGGAACTCCGGCGGTAGCTGGATGCGACCCGCGGCGTCGATGACCGACAGGTTGCGGGCCTCTGTGGTCTCGGCCTCGACCGCTCCGTGTCGCAGGTAGATGGTGCGTTCTGCTACCTCGACCACCGCCGGGTCATGCGTCGACACGACAACCCCGATTCCCCTGTGTGCCAGATCGAGGACGGTCTCGAGCAACGCGTGACTCGACCCGCTGTCGAGCTCGGCGGTTGGCTCATCGGCAACCACCAGCACCGGATCGCCGATAACGGCCTGCGCAAAGGCAAGCCGCTGCTGTTCGCCGCCCGAGAGCTGATCGGGGCGGTGGTGGTCGCGCTTACGCAGCCCCAGTTGGTCGAGTAGTTGATCTACCTTGCTGGTCTCGCTCAGTCCCTTCAGACGCGCGCTGTGCTCGAGGTGCTCGCGTGCCGTGAGGTACGAGATGAGGTTGTCGGAGCGCCTTTGGAACACGTATCCCATGTTGTCTCTGCGGAAGCGGTGAAGGCGCGCTCCCCTCAGCGCGCTGACCTCGGTGTCCCCGACCACGATCGCGCCCGCGGTCGGACGATCGAGCCCACACAGGATGCGCATCAGCGAGGACTTGCCGCTGCCCGAAGGACCCACCAGTGCCGTGACTTGGCCCGCGGAGAACAGTGCGTCAACTCCCTTGAGAGCGTGCACCTCGCCCGTCTCGGTCCAGTAGATCTTTACGACGCCAAGCGCACTCGCCGCGATGGGGTTGGACTCAGGCCGCATAGCGCAGCACCTCCGCGACGTTGGCGGTATCGGCTTTGCGTTGGACCCTCCAAGCCCCCAGCAATGCGGCCAGCGCGATCACCGGCACGAGCACGAGGAAAAGCACGGGGGGAATCGCGAACAACGGGTCCGGCGGCACAGTTGGCAACGGGTCGAGGCGTGAGTAGATCAACAATGACGACAGCAGCGCCACCGAGGCTCCGATCAGCAGCGAGACGATGAGCATCCCTCCGAGCTCGAGCGCCACCGCCTTCCGATGATCGCCGCGAGTCAGGCCCATCCTACGAGCGAGGGCGTACGAGACCTCGCGCGCTTGCTGTCGTGTTTGCAGATACAAGAGCATGCCCGCGAGGGCGATGGCTCCCGCCATAACGCCAAGGGCCTCGAGGTACGAGAACGTCCAGCGCAGTGCCAGGAACGATGGGGTGCTGAGCAGCTCCTCCGTGCTTCGGATGCTGAACTCGTTGAACAAGATCTCGTTGCTCAGCAGGCCGTCTCTGACGTCCTCGACCGAACCGGTGCTCCACACCTCGTAGTTCGAGATGAGCTCCTCCGGGACCGGCGACCCCGCCTCCTCCGATACTCCGATGAGCGCGTCGGAACGGGCGACCAACATGGGTCGATCGGCGCTGAGCCCAGGCCAAGCATTGGCGGTGGCTACGACCTCGATGGGGACGTCGTAGCGGGGCGTGACGTAGATCGAACCCTCGGGAATCTCGGTCTCGGCGGCGACCACGATCGCGGTTAGGCGATTGCCGTCGAACTCCTCGAGTCGGCCAACGAGCTCGTCAAGCCCCTCGGACGCAAAGCTCCCGTCGAAGAAGGCGGTGTTGGGAAACGTCTCAGGATCGACCCCCAGCGTGTCGACCGCGATGTCGCCCGGCTTTATGTCTCCGTCGTCGGTGCGGGCCACGAGCGATCCCGGAAAGGGGAGGTCGATCCCGAGGTACTGCTCGGGCTTCGTCAGCTGCACCGGGACCGCCACGTCGCTTCCCACCGAGATATTCGCCTTGGCCTGGGCCGTCGTCTCGTTGGACGACACGAGCACGCTTGCGTAGACGAGGATGCCAAGCGAAATCGAAGTGGCGGTTACGAGAAGCAGAGCGATGCGCGATGCGCCCGCCAGCCTCCGGCTGGCGAGATACAGCGGCGGTGCGGACCGGTCGCCCATGCGGCGGATCGAGGGTAGGACGCGACGAAGCCCGCGACCGGCGACACCCGCCATTCCGGTAATGAACAGGATCGGGAACAGCAGCAGGAAGATGTCGACCTTGGGCGCGGCCTCGGCGGAGGTGATCACCGGTTCGCCGCGCGTGACTATCTCGTAGAAGGAAGCTGCGGCCAATGCCAGGACGATCGCCTCCCACGGGAGGCGCGACACGATGCCCCTGAAGCGAGCGGATCCGGACTCGACTTCACGCCTGGCCCCCAGCATGGTGACGACGCCGTACAGCACCACCGCGATGACTCCCGCCTGAAGCGCGGTGATCAGCGCGTCGCGTGCGACTCCCGCACTCAGTTCACTGGTCGGCCCGATCGCCCTGACGAGGTAGTAGGCGAGCCCCCAACCCGCGACCACGCCCAGAAGCGCGGGGAGAAATGACTCGAGCGCGGCGCGCAGGCCCTGGCTTCGGGGCGAGACGCCCTGGGATGACAGCAGGCGCACCTCGACGCGCCGGCGCTGCACGGCGAACACGCCCGCGGCGGCAAACACGATCAGAGCCACCGCTCGCCCCGCGAGCGACAGGAGCTCGACGGGCCCCGTTATCGACACGACCGTGTCTTCGACCCGGCGTACGGCGCGGGTGAAGCCCGACTCGAAATCGGCTCCGCCGAAGTTCGCGGTCAATGCGTCGAAGGCCTGTCCGATTCCCGTCTCGTCGTTACGAACGTCGAGCTCGAGCGATTGCTCCTCGGCGAGCACTCGCTGCGCCTCCTCGAGCGTCAGACCTTCCCCATCCAGCGGCATCTCCCACAGGAGTTGGTTGCTCAGCCCCACAGCCGCGCTTACGTCCAGTGCCAGATCGCGCGGCGCGATCACCAACGGGAGTGGCGCGGGCTGGTTGGGATTGACCGGCAGGATCTCAAAGGTCATGGGTGACCAGTAGTCGTTGAGCGGGACCGTTCTCAGGTCCTTGTAGATGCCGGCTATGGGAACCTTCTCCGCCCCCTGCCCGAAGCGAATTCCGAGCTCGTCACCGGCCTGGACGCCGGCCGCTTCCGCCACGGTGTCGGGGAGGTAGACACCCTCGACGCCGGCCTCATCGAGGATCTGGATGTTGTCCTCGGCCCCCTCGCGGAACATCACGCGCACGCGCGTCTCGGGGTCCGAGGGAAGGTCGGGCGACACCACCCGGACGCTGTCGCCGACGATCCTCCTAAAGGGATCCCCGAGTGCCTCTATCCGGCCGGTGCGCTCGGCGAGCATCGAGTCGGCCGCGTCGTACATCTCTTGTGAGGTGGGCCCATAGGTTGCGATGCTGAGCCCGGCCTCGGTCGGCGTCAGCGCACCCAGCTCGCGGCTCAGCGCCTCGTTGCCGGCAGATGAAAGAAACAGCGAGCTCGAAGCGGCGGCGATTCCAAGCACGAGGGCCGCCGCGACCACGGCGACGAGGACACCGGGGAAGCGGAACAGCAGTAAGGGAGCCTTGAAGAAGGCCGGAGAGGGTAGTGAAGGTCTCCTCGATTGCTCACGCCAGCGCGCGTCGGTCTCGATACCCATCCCCCACTGGAGCTCGGCAGGCCCGACTGGTCCAACAGAGTTCTACTACGCCGGTAGTACGCCGTAAAGAACAACCTTGACTGCATTCCTTCGACGAATTCCCGCTGAGCGGGGCCATAGCCCGAAGGGTTCGCTGCACGCGCATGACTCAGGTGAAGGGATCTCTTCAAATCCTGCCGGCGTCGCGAATAGACTGCGAAATCGCAAAGGGCGGTAGCTCAGTCTGGTCAGAGCGCTGGTCTCCAAAACCAGTGGCCGGGGGTTCGAATCCCTCCCGCCCTGCTATTGTCATGTCGCGGGGCATCGTGGACGGTTGTCGCGGAGCATAGTGGACACCGGTCACCCGAGATCGCGCGGCTGATAGTCCCGGCTGGGGTCGAGCTCGAAGTCCCTCAGCAGGACCCCTTC
>JBOGWV010000067.1:0-24746 GCA_050693975.1 Actinomycetota bacterium | reverse complement strand
GTGTAAATCGGTTCGACATAAAGACTGAGAATCGCAGCGTGCGCGGCAACGCTGAGCACCGCTGCGGCTACGAGGGTTCCGAAAAGGCGCTCGCGCCCCTCCGTTGAAGAGGCGGTTGCGCGAGCATGCAGCCACGAGATGCCGTAGAGAGCGACGATCGCGATCGCGCCCGGAACCCCGGTGCGGAACAAATAGTTGAGATAGGTCGAGTGCGTCCCAGCTCGAGGAACGTATCGACCTCCTTCCCTTGATCCGCCCGACTCTGCGCGCGCCTTTTCCGACCCATATCCCAGGAGGATGTGTTTGCCTTGCATCGCGCCGACAGACTCCTGATACACGGACTGACGGGTGCCCACGCTGCCGCGCGATCCGGCTCTTCCCGTCACGGGATCAACTCCGTACTTCGTGAGGTAGAACCCCGTGACAAGGGCCGCTGCCGCAAGGAACATGCCAATCATCTGGCTTTTCCTCCGCCACGACAGGCGTCCGTCCACCACCAGGTAGACGATCCCAACGGCTATTGCGATCCAGGCACCCCGCGCGAGAGAGAAACCGGCGCCGAACAGACACGACGCAGCTCCCACCCAGCCGAGCAACCGCCGCTTTCCTCCGCCGGTCCAGGCGAGGTAGAGGGTAAGCGGGAACAGCGCCACACACACGCCCGCGTAGGTAAGCGCGTTGCGAGGAAAGGAACGAAGCCGCGGGACTGTGTTCATGGGTGCAAGTCCGACGTTGTCGTACAAGAGGTCGATGCCCAGAGGCCTCAGCAACTCCTCGAAACCTCGCGCTGACCCTTCGAAACTTACGACGATGCTGGTATCGAAAGCGTTCAAGACCGGCGCATAGACCGACGCCCGGGGCATCTCGGGATTGCGTTCAGCCAATCGCTCGACCTCATCGCGCAACTCGGCAGCGCCCGCGTTCGTCGCGCGCACGTAGTTGATCATGCCGACCGCATTGGGAAAGGCATCGAGGCCGTAGGCCTCTTCCACGCGCCCGCTCACCTCACGGTTCTGCATGTTGTCAACTGGGATGCCTACCCACTGAAGCAATACTCCGAGCGACAGAATCACGATGAAGGTGTTCAGTCCTGCCACGACGCGAATCCTGTCGTCAAACTCCTTGAGCGTATCGACGACGGCGAGCAGCACGCCACTGATCAGTCCCTGGATCCCCAAAAGTAGGAGGAAGTGGCGAAACTCGGTCGCGCTGACGACCAGTACACCCAGCATCGTCCAACCGACGAGACCCAGGGGCAACAACGTCCATTTACCGGCGCGCGGCCACCTTCGTTCGCGCACGAGCATCAGGGCCCACCGCACCACAACGGCGGCCCAGCCGGCCAGGATCACCGTGGGCAGCATGTCGACGAGCCAGCCGACGAGGCCCATGAACAGGGGGGCGACCAGAGCGAGAGGCAGCGGTAGCGCGAGACCGATCAAGACCGCGGCGAGCATGAACGCCCACAACGCGAACACGCCGCCCCCCAGGGATCCGGACACCCATCCCACCAGGCCGGCTAACACCGACAACGCGGCTCCCAACCACAGAAGGCTCGATGTGTCCTTGGAAGCTTGCACGGGCAGACGATCGAAGATCTTGTCGGCGTACTCGCTTTTCACGGCGCGCATCCTACGTGCTCCATCTACACTCAGGTTCGTGTTTTTCGTGGTGGGTTCGGCGCGCTCGGGTACAACCCTGTTGAGGATGATGCTTAACGCTCATCCTCAGGTCGCCGTGCCGCCGGAGTCCCGTTTCGTGGTCGAGCTCTTCGATGGATCCGACGTCGTGCGCGTGGATGACCTGCTACGGCGACTTGAGGCACACAAGCGCTGGCGTACCTGGGACCTCCCGATCGAATCCGTGGCGGCCGAGTTCGATGGGGTCGAGCGAGCACCGTATGCGGAGGTGCTGGAAACCTGCTACCAAGCTTTCGCCCGCACCCGCAACAAGAGCTTCTATGGAGACAAGACCCCGCGCTACGTCGAACACATCGATCTCCTCCATCGCCTCTGGCCTCGAGCCCGGTTCGTTCATTTGGTACGAGACGGACGCGAGATCGCTCTCTCCTACGCAGATGTCCCCTTCGGACCCAAGACCGTAGCCAAGGCCGCGCGTCTTTGGGACCGACGCGTCGGCCGGGGCATGGCGGCCGGCCGGACCCTCCCCGAGGGCCAATACCTCGAGGTTCGCTACGAGCGTCTCCTCGAGGATCCGGAGGAGTGCTCACGCGGGCTTACGAGCTTCCTGGGCATCCCGTTCGCCCCCGGGATGTTGGAGTTCAACAGGCTGGCCAAGGAGGAGGTACTCGAACGTGCCAACCTGTACAACCCCCACGTCACCGAGAGGATCGCGCGCACCCGCTCTTGGGCCGAGCAGATGCCCGCATCTCAGGTTGAGATCTTCGAGGCAGTCGCCGGCGAGACCCTCAGCGCCCTTGGGTACGAGCGGAGATTCCCTCACCCTGGGATCACCGCCCGTATCTCCGCGGGGCTCGGGCTCGCGGGAGCCCCTTTGGGCCGGCTACGGGGCACTAGGAAGCCCTTTACTGCCACCTAGGTTCAGCTCAGGTGGTAGTAGAGGGCCTCGATCGTCCGCTCCCACGCCATCTCCGCCGCATCGATGTCAAAGGTCCCCGTGTCGGGGCTGGCGAAGGAGCGCCGAGTGCCCTCGTAACGGTGCCAGTCGACATCGTGGCCGGCCCTCGCGAGCCGCCGAAAGAGGGCGTCCACATCGACCCAGAAAAGACGCTTGTCGATGGCCGCGAAGTGTCCCAGGAGCGGTCCACTCCAGCGGTCGGGCGCCACGAGTTCAGTGTCGTAGCCGTAGTACGCAACCGTCGCGTCCCTCGGCACAACCTCCAGACACCGGGTTCCTAGCCAGGCCCCCTCGGAGAACCCCACGACCCCCAGCCGCGGATGCCAGTTTTCGGTCAGGTGAGTCGCCGCCGCACGCACCGATTTCAGCGCGGTCTCGAGGTCCAGCGTCCCGCTCGGGTCTGAATCCATCGCGCCCGGCTCTCCGTAGAGATCCGGAGCGAGAGCGGTGAAGCCCTCCTCGGCGAGCCGATCCACATAGGCCCTTGTTCCCGGACCGAGGCCTTGCGCCTCGGGCAGCACGAGTACGCTGGGGCCGACTCGGTCGGTGTAACCCATGTGCCCCGTGGTCTTGTCGGAAAGCCCGCCGAAAGTGATCGTCTCCCCGGCCCGCCATGACCCCCGAACCGGTGGTGGCTCGGTCGGATGCTGGGTTTCCTTCATGGGATGACTCTAGTCACTCCAGGAACTCGCGCCGCGACGAACAGTATGCGTCAAGAGACCACGCTTAGGACGGGATGAAGGAGAGACGCACGCTCCGTTTGGGGTTGTCGCGGTTGGTATCGACCAGGACAACACTCTGCCAGGTCCCGAGCATCAGGCGGCCGTCAACGACGGGAATCATCACCGAGGGGGCGACGAAAGCCGGCAGGACGTGATCGCGCCCATGACCGGGCGAGCCGTGTCTGTGTTCGTAGTCGATATCCCGCGGCAACAATCGCTCCAGCGTCGCGGCGAGGTCCTGTTCAGACCCGGATCCCGTTTCGATCAACGCGACGCCTGCGGTTGCATGAGGCACGAACACGTTGACCAGGCCATCGGAAGGGTCAGACGACACGAACAGCTCGACGTCGCCCGTGATGTCCATGAAGCTCATATCCGTGGTGTCGTACGCGGTGACTTTAGATCTCATCGGCGTTGCTCCATCTCCTCGGTGGTCGACTCGTCCTCGGACGTATCCTGCTCGCCACGCCGGGCGGATATCAGCCCTTCTTACGGCCCTTCAGCGTGCGCTTGCGGACCCGGTTGATTACCATGCGCTCCTCAGCATCGAGCCCCATGATCTTGAGCGCCACCAGGAATGCGGCTGCGCCGAACACCAAACCCGCGAGTTCGCTGGGGATCGACGTGCCGAAGGCGAGCTTCCACCCCAAAAGCACGGCCGCCCCGGCGAGGGTCGCGACGACCGGCTTATAGAAGGTCCGTCCAAACGGCTGTATCCCGACGAGCACCTTGGCCTGGATCACGCGAATCGTGTTGATCAGCGCCGTGACGATCACGTCCACAATGGCCATGCCCACGCCCGCCCTGCCACTTTCTCCGTACAGGGGCACGAGCCATGCACCCAGCGCGAGATACAACGCCACCGACCCGATCGAGTTCATGAAGTTGATCCCGGGCCGGCCGGTCATAGAGATCACGTACCCCGTCGGTCCCGTGCCCGTGTAGAACAGGTTGCCGATGACCAGGATGGCCACGATTACCTCCGAACCCTGTCCCTCCGGACCGGCGAGCACCCTTACGAAGAGCTCGGGGACGATGAAAAGGGCGGCGAAAACTGGAAACGAAAATGTCGCGATCCAGCGGTTGATGGTCTGATAGAGCGATCCGAGGCGTTCGATCTCGCCCTTCTCGTGAAGGTCGGACACAACCGGGGCCCAGATGTTGACGATCCCCGATAGGAAGACGGTGCCGGGCCCTTGCAGCGACAGTGCAATGGCGAACAGACCGACGTCTCGCGACGAACCGAACGCGCCGAGCACGAGAATCCCCAGACCAATCGACTGAATACCCAGAAGCGACGCTCCCGCCTGCGGCAGCGCGAAGCGGGTCATGGGGCCGAACTCGGAAACGCGCGCCGCGCTCCGCTCCTGGTCGGTCATCATCCGACGCAGGTACCAGCCCGCCGTGATCATGCCGAGGGCGGCACTGATCGACAGTGTGACAATCATCGCGACCAGCAAGCCCCGGCGGGAGGAGTCCAAGACGAAATAGCCGATCAAGAGGACCGAGACACCGATAACGAATCGAGCTGCGGGTTGAACGATGTTGCCCGCAATGACCGATGGACCCATGGTCTTGTAGCCCTGAGTGCAATAGCGCAGGACCTGCATCATCGCAAACAGCGGCACGTAAGCGACCCCTACTCGCAACAGCCACGCGAGGTCCTCGACCTCGGATGGATTGTCGCCGAAGATCGATGCAATCGGCTCTGCCAAGACCAGGATCAGGACGACGACCAGAGCTGAGGCGACGGCAGCACACGTCAATCCAACGCGCGCCGCCCCCCTCACTCCCCCGTGAAGACCGGCCGCACGAGAGCGCGCGACCCAGCGCATGGCCGCGTAGTTGTAGCCGGCGAGGCCCAATTGCGCGCCGATGGTTAGGATCTGAACGGCCTGGCGATAGAGGCCGAAGAGCAACGGGTCGAAGATGCGGAAGGCCACGATAGTGAAGCCGTAAGCCAGTCCGCGTTGCGTGATCTGTCCAACAATCTGAATGGCTCCACCGCGCGCAACGGTCGCGACATCGTCGCGCTGGCCGCGTGTCAAACGGTTGGCTGGCAGTCCGTCTTCGTTATCGATTTAGGCTTCCACCGTTCTGATTTCCAGCCGGGTACTCCGCTGGGTCCTCCGGCGGATGTCACCCAGTCCGAGTACGGGTCCGAGCCAGCAGATTCATACCTCCGCACAATGCAACCGTCAGAGCCAGCGTCGCCCAGCCCATGGCCTCGCTGAACGGTCCCCGGACGACTGCAATGAGCAGCGTTCCTATCAGGGACAGCGACAGGAGCGACAGGGCGGGCACCAGACCCAGCGCCTCAGGCAGTCCTCCATCGCGCAGAACCACGCGATAGATCAGCAATCCGGGAAGAAGCAAGAGCAAGAACCCGGCGATCACTCGAAGCAGGTGCAGAGGCGATGGCGATCCCCCGGCGTCTTCCGCGGCCGGCAGCTCCCCGCCGAGCACCACCGAGACCTCGCCGTCGGCCACGGCCCACACCTCCGAGTCACCGACGAGGTTGGGCGCTCCGGGGACGGTGCCGGAGGCGACCTCCGCGTTGAAGCCGGTGGAGTTGAACACCTGGGCGAGCACCACGGTCGGTTGCCCCTCCGCGTTCTCCCGGATGTCACACAGCGTCTCCGCCGAAAGAGCCGCGTAGACGTCTTCGCTAAGGGCGGCCTTGGCGTCTTCGGGGTCACACGAGCCCGGCTCCACCGCGTTGCCGTCGGCATCAGTCGAGGCTCCCTGCAGGAAGTTCTCGAGCGAGCCCAGGTAGATGTAGCCCTGATCGATCATCCCGTCGGGGAGCCCATAACGGGAGGTGTTGCCCGCCAACTTGGTAAAGCCCCACACCTGTTGATTGCGGCTGTCCTGGTCGAGCACGAACACCACCGGCCCGTCGCCTTCCCCACTCGCGAGCCGTTCCTCGAGCGCCTGAAGATCGGTCTGTGTTTGAGCGTTGATCCACCCACCCTCGGCGTTGTTCCACCCGCTGAGCTCGAAGCCGGAGCTGAAGTTGGTCGCGACCACGGCTGCGAGCAGCACGAGGCCGGCGAGCGCCGCGACGACCGACTTGGACAGTAGGAAGCGGACGATGAAGTAGGCGCCGAGCCCGACGAGCAGCACCCAGGCCAGCGTCGTGTTGAAGAAGCGGTAGTAGGGATAGGTCAGACCCCCGACGAACCCGAATAGCCCGGCCAGGGGCGCCAGCCACAGGATCGAAACGCGCGCCAGGTCCTCGTTCACCCAGCGTTTGCCGGCCGCCAGGATTCCGATCACACCGACCACGAGCAACGGCCCGTTGAACAGCGGCCGCATCGCATCGACCCACAGACCCATTCGGTCGAGGAAGAAGTCGCTGCCGTACGGAGGCGCCAGCGCCGCATCCGTCAGTGGTGCAGATTCGCCCCAGATGCCCACCGTCCAGACGGCGAAGGTAACGAGCGCAGCGACCAGCGCGGTGAGCAGCATGGGAAAGTCCTCGCGCACCACGGCGCGCAGGTCGAACTTACGGAACAGCAGCTTCGCTGCGGACATGAGACCGAGGCTGAGTCCGAAGAACACCAGGGTCGTCGGATGCGTCAGGCCTGCTGCCAGCAGGAACCCACCGAAGGCGACGCGCGCGGGCCACGACGTCCGCGCCTGAGTCAAGAAGCTCAACGAGGCAGCGATGAAAAACAGACACAGAACGTTGTCGAGGTAGCCGACGAACGGTGGAGTGAGAAAGAGACTCGCGGAGAAGTACGCCACCGCGTGCCACAACAACGGATCCCTGCGGTGCCGGTACGCGAAGCCGGCAAGCAGCAGCGCGGTCAGCACCGGAAGCAGCACCATCAGGAACACGGTGGCGTGAAGCTCCGACACCGCGGGGAGGTGGCGCATCAACGCTCCCGTGACGGGAGCGGTGACCCGGTATCCCGAACTGAAGTAGTCGTAGGGCCCCTTGGAGTCCAACACCGCTTGGGGCGACTCGGTCATCAACGCTTCGGTTCGCCACGTGTAGTAGGCCGGGTCCTTGGTGGGCGCCACCCGGTCGGGGTTGGTGATGAAGGTCGCGCCGAACAGGGCGAAAAGGATCAGGGCAGTGGCGATGAAGGCGATTGGCGAGCCGAGAATCCTGTGCACCGGGCTGTTGGCGTCCGGCACCTCGGCTTCCTGCGTCTGAGCGCGCTTGACTTCGGCTGGAGTAGTCATGGATGCGGGCATCCTAACGTCGAAACTGGGCTCATGGTCGGCTTGCCTCGCCGCCGCAGCGAAACTCATCGAGCATGGTGGCGGGGATTGCCAGATCGAACAACCGGTCGTCGGCATCGAACCGCCCCGTGCCCGCCATTAGATCGCCCACGTCGGAGTCGTTGTTATCGCCCACCGTGTAGCCGCCCAGGAAGTTGGCGATCCTCTCGACCGTCACGTCCTCGCGCACCAGGGCGTCGTCCAGCAGGAACACCTCGGTGGGCCACACCGCCCGCACGACGTCGCCGAAGCTGTCCCTGATGTCGTCTTCGATCTCTCTCGGGTTGATTCCGTAGCCATCGACGTCGGGCGCGTCGGGTTGCTGGCCGTGGTCGGCCGTCAATGCGACGACCCATTCGCCTTCACCGATGATGCGATCGAGCTCGGTAAAGATCTCACCGAGCTCCTCGTCGGTGCGTACCAGCGCGTCGTTCACGTACTCGGAGTCCATGTTGTAGTAGTGCCCGATGCGGTCGATCTGTTTGTAGTTCGTGAACAGCAGGTCGGTGATGCCGTCCTGCCCGTAACCCTCGTCGTCGATCATCTCGAGCATCGCCTTCGTGTGGTAGCGGATAAACGCCGGCGTCTCCTCGGCGCGACCCGGATCGTCCAGCGGCACATCGTCCCGCCACGAGTCGTCGAGAAGGCCGTCGGTGGCGTCGAGCTCCTCGACCAGAGCGTCGAGTCCCTCTGCGGCGGGCAACGACGGGGGCAGCCTGTAGTGGTCCTCGTTGGTTATCCATTCGTTGGTCTCGGTGTCGAGCCAGACCGCGTCGTCCCGGTCGCCGCCGGCCCGCTCGGCCCCCTGCCCGATCATGCCGAGATGCCAGGGTTCGTAGCCGATC
This sequence comes from Actinomycetota bacterium, assembly GCA_050693975.1. Lineage (GTDB taxonomy): Bacteria > Actinomycetota > CADDZG01 > CADDZG01 > WHSQ01 > WHSV01. The sequence continues at coordinate 16,348 of JBOGWV010000067.1, read as the reverse complement.
ATCCCGATCTTCGCCTCGTTGTCGTTTAGCTCGTCCCATCGCTCGGCGAGTGCGGGAACCTGAATGAAACGAGACGATTCACCCTTCAGGAACGCGTCGACGACCTCGCCGTTCTCATCGCGCACCGGCACGCCCGTAATGCCGTGGGTGTCGGGAAACACGCCCGTCCCTAACGTGGTGTGCACCGCGGGCGTTACCGACGGGCTGGAGCCGACCGTGGCGTTGGTGAAGTTCACACCCCCGTCCATCATCGTCTTGAGGTTGGGCCAGGAGTCGTTCCACAGGTCCAGCGTGTTCCAGCCGCCGCCGTCCCACACGATCGTCACGATCAGCTTTGGCACCTTGCGCGTCGCGGTTTCGTCACTCGAGCCGACGACCTCCTCGAGGGCCTCACCGTCGGCCGCGCCGAGACGCCCCTTCATCAACCCGGCGAGAGTCGGAGCGATGTCGGCCGAGGTGACGGGGCGGTCCACGGACACCCCAGAGTCGATGACACCGGGGCCGTAGAACACCAGCGGCACGTCCTGTAGGTAGGGCCACGGACCGGAGTGACTCCAGCCGCCGGCTCCGGAGGCCATGTACGCGGGGGTCTTGGGAAGCACCGAGATCTGACCCGAGCGGGGCTCGAAATAGCCGCGCTGCGTCCGCTCCAACAGCGCGGGAGGCACCGCGCAGGCCTGCTCGGTGAACGAGGGCACCGGTGCGCGCGGTTCGCGCAACGCTGCTGCGACACCGAAGGTGACGAGCAATACCGCGACGAGCGCAGCCAGCGCGACGGTCAAGGCGCGTTTGTCACCGGTGAGCCGATCCTTGACCGTCACCCGATCATGCCTTGGCGGGCGGCGACGCGGCCAGGAGGCCGGCATTCCGGTACCAGACGGCCAGCCCGGCCATCCCCACAAGGAACACCGCACCCATCCCCGCGATCAAGAGGTTCTGAACGTCGGGTGAGTACAGCAGCTTGAGTCCGGCCGCCGCCAGCACCCAGGCCAGGTTGTAGGCGATGTCGTACAGCGAGAACGCTCGGCCTCTGAAGTCGTCTCCCAGGGCCTCCTGCACCATCGAGTCCAGGGTGATCTTGGCCAGGAAGAAACCAAAACCGAGGAAGAAGGTCATGACCGCAAGGGCGACGTCCACCTCGATCGCCCCGAACAGCAGTATGGCGGCGCCGGCAACGACCGAGGCTCCGAGCACCAACACCCCCGTGGTCTTGGTGCGCTCGACGAGACGGGGAGCCATGACGAAGCCGAGAGCCGCCCCCACGGCGCCCGCACCGCCGGTGAGCGCAAGGATGGTGAGGTCCTCGTCACCAAGCAGTTCGCGCGCCACGAAACCGATGCTGACGATCGAGAAGCTCCACAGCAGCCGCAACCAGAAATAGGTTGTGATCGCGGCCCCGGCCTTCGGCGTTCGGCCGACCTCTCTTAGCCCCGCCACAATGTTGGCGACCACGCGCGAGATCTCTTGTCCCAAGGTGAGCTTGGTGCGCGCGTCCCCCGCCGAGCGGATCAGCAGACCGAAGATCGATCCCGCGGCGTAGACGAGCGCGCCGGCGATGACGATGGGCTCGGAGGACATCACCGTTGCCGCGATGAACGCAACCCCCGCACCGCCGAGCTGGAACAGTGCGCCCCCCAGTTGGGAGACCGAGTTGGCATCGACGAGCGAGCTCTCGCCCACGGTGGTCGGAATCGCCGCCGCCTTGGTCGCCAGCACGATGCGCGTCGATGTCAGCGTCAGCAGGAAGGCCAGAAACAGAACGGTGTCGGGGAGCCGGTCGATGGTGACCAGGCCGATGATCAGGATCACCAACGCGCGAAAGCCGTTCGCCAGAAACAGAAGACGGCGTCGGTCCCAGCGATCGATGATGACGCCGAGAAAAGGGCTCAGGATCGTGTAGGGCACGAACAAGTACAGGGCGATGCGAAGGAGCTCCTGCGGGTCACGCGCACCCTCGAGGTCGAAGCCCTCCTGTCCTCCGAACGCGATGGACTTGGCGAGCGCGGTCTGGACGATCCCGTCGCCGGCCTGCGCGAGGAACTGAGCGATCATCAGGTTGCGGAAGTCGGGCTTGGTCCCGATGAGGGCGAGCCCACGTTTCAGCGCGTTCATGCGTCCAAGACCCTATTGCCCCGCCGAGGGCGGATCGTAGATGCGCCCTTCGGGGTAGCTTCCCTCGCCGAACGACTCGATCTCCTCCGGCGTCAGATCCTTCAGGAAGTTCGAGCTGAAGGCGCCCGCGAACAGGGTCTCGTCGAGGCGCCCCTCGGGAACGCGGTCCGTCCCCGGGGCTCCGTCGGGGAGGTTGTCGGCGATCGTGTAAGTCGACAACCATTCCGCCACCTCGTCGACCTCGACGTCGAGATCCGCAAGCACCTCGGTGTCGAGATAGATATCGACCGGCGTGGCCTTCTCGAGCATGCCGTCGCCGAACTCGGCGACCAGATCGCGCTCCATCTCCTTGTTGTTGATGCGCCAGCCCCCGGTCGTGTCCGCGAGCGGCTGCTGGCCGTGGTCGGCCGACAACACGAACAGGTAGTTGTCCTCGCCCACTCGTTCATCGAGAGTCTCTTTAATGCGCCGGAGCTGCTCATCGGTCTCGCGCAGCACGTCGGCCTCCTCGGGCCCGTTCATGTTGAAGGCATGTCCCGCGTAGTCGGGCATCTTCATCTCGACCCAGAACATGTCGGTGACGTCGTCCCGGCCGAGCTTCTCACGCTCGATGACCTCGACTACGGCATCACCCGTGAACTTCACGAAGGCGGGAGACGCGGGACGAGTGCGGGCCTCTTGGACTTGCTCGAGCGTCTTGCCGAACCAGGTGCCGTCGGCGAGCCCATCGCGCTCGTCAAGCTCTTGCTCGTAGGCCTCGAGTGTTTCGAGATCTGTCTCCGCGAGGTAGCTCGGGAGCTCGTAGAAGTCCTCGTTGGTCCACCACTCGTTGACGGGCTCGTCCGTGCCCGGGTCCACGGCTTCCCACAACACCGCGATGTCCTTGTCGCCGCCCTCCCGCTGAGCACCGTGACCGATCATGCCCAGGTGCCAGCCCTCGTAGCTCACGGTCCCGACGACGGGCTCGTTGCCGTTGCGCTCGTCCCACAGCTCCGACACGGTGGGTGTCTCCAGGAAGGTGGGGTCGGCGTTCTGCTGCCAGGTGTCGGTATTGCCCTCCGGTCCACGCATTTGGTTTCCGGGAATCCCGTGGCGATTGGGATACACGCCGGTGCCGAAGGTGGCGTGCAGCGCCCCGGTAATCGACGGACCCGAGCCGATGGTGGCATTCGTGTAGGTGATGCCCCCGTCGCGCAGCGACTGGATGAAGGGCCACGACTCCGGGTGCTCCTGCAAAACGTTCCAGCCGCCCCCGTCGATGACCACCGTGAAGATCAGCTTCGGGGGCTTCGACACGCCGTCGACCACCTCTGCGAGCGGGTCGGCGTCGGCGTCGAAGTCGTCCATGCCGAGCGCATCGGCGAAGGTCGGGGCAAGCGCCGCGATGTCGACCACCTCTTCGTTGCTCTGCCCGGGCTCGATCCCTCCCCCGCTTGCGATGATGGGCACGCGCGTCAAGTAGTCCCAGGGGTTGGGATGCGATGTCGACAGCGTCGGAGTGTCGGTGCCCAGCGTTCTCAGGTCCCATTCGCCGAGCAGATAGCTGTTCGGCTTCGGCACCAGCATGATCTCGCCGGAGCGTCCGGGCACGTGACCGCGGTGGAGATGCTCCATGATGGGCCCCCCGATCTCGGCGGCCATCTCGGCCTGGCTGAGCGCCCCCGCTCCTTGGTCGTCCGAGGGGCGCAGGGCGTAGGCAGCAAGGGCCGCCACGACGATCGCAAGCCCTGCGATCACTAGGACGCGTTTGGTCAAGTCTTCGTTCCTCCTGGAGGGTGAGTCGAACTCGGCTCGGAGACTAGTACAGGTACGGATTCTCCGGTTGCGAGACGGTTTGGACCGAGTCCGCCGACAGACGGTACTCCTCCCCGTCGCTTTCCAGCGAACCGGCTACCTGGAGCCAGGTATTGGTGGGGTATTCGATCCGATCGGCAGGCAGCACGGTCACCGAGTAAGGAATCGCATCGGCGGCACAGCAGGACACGTAGAAGCGCGTGAGCACGAACTCGCCGGACGGGTCGCCCGTCTCGGATACAAATCCGACGAGGCTCAGCCCCGTGCCCTCTCCGATCCCTAGCGTTGCCGCGTACTCGTCTGATTCGTTGGCGAAATGCACGTCGATGAAGCTCGGCGGTCGTCCCTCGTTGGGTGCAGGAGGAGCAACCAGTCCGGCCGTGGCCCCGGCCCCCGTGGCCTTCCTGGACACCGCCAGCGCGCCGAGCTCGGCTCGGGGCACTGCGAGCACGGCAACGATCGGAATCATCAGAACCGCGATTCCGATGAGATCGGATCTGGAGGGAGGGCCCGCATCCCTGGTCTTGTGCAGGGTTAGGAAGTGAGCTGCTGCGGCGGCTCCGAGCGTGAGGCAACCGAAGGGGACGACCCAGTAGGTGCGGGGGCCGAGATAGCGCACCATCTCATCGCTCGCCCACAGGTAGCCGAAGAACGCCGCCCACAGTGTGAGAACGAGCGCGCGCGCCAGCCGCGAACCGATAGTCATCGAATCATCACCTCGAACCACAGCGAGCCCGCAAGGGTCACGGGAAGCGCTATCGCGAGCAGTCGCAACACAAAACGCCGGCGGAAGGTCGCGCCGTAGAGCAGAGCCAGCTTGGCATCGACCACCGGTCCGAACACCAGGAACGCTAGCTGCGAGCCGAGCGGGAACTGGACGAAGCTGACCGCGACGAAGGCGTCGGCCTCGCTGCACAGCGACAACACGAACGCCAGACCCATCAGCGCCAGCGCGCCGATGATGGGCGTGCTCGCGACTCCCGAGACGATGCTCTGCGGAATCGCGGTCTGCATGAGCGCGGCGATAGCGCCTCCGAGCACCACGAAGCGGCCCATGAAGAAGAAGTCGGCCGCCAGATGACTCGTGAACACGGTGAAGCGGGACGCGGGAGCGACCGAGTCGTCGTGTTCGGCGGGGAGGTCATCGGGCCGTGGTCGCAACAGGTCCTTGGCTCCCTCGCCTCCGATGGCCCAGCCGGCAGCGAGAGCAAGGATGAGGCCGAGACCGGCGCGGCCCGCCACCATCTGGGTCGCCACTCCCCGCCCCGAGTATGCGACCGCGGTGGAGATGAGCACGATGGGATTCAGAATCGGCGACGCAAGCATGAAGGCCAGTCCGGCCGATGGATGCATGCCCTTCGAGATCAAACGGCGCGCGACGGGGACGGAACCACACTCGCACACTGGGAAGGCGAAGCCACCCAGAGCCGCAGCCGGAAGCTGAAGCGGAAGTGGCATGCGCGCGACTCTTGCGAACGCGCGCTGGGGGACGTAAACCTCGATCGCCGCCGACACGAGCGCGCCCATCAAGACGAAGGGCAGCGCCTCGACCACGAGCGAGGTGAAAATCAATACGAAGGTGCCGGCCGCAGGCAAGTCGCTCAATCCTGCGATCCGGCCGACGACGATGAGCCCGGTTGCGGCGAGGACCAAGGCGCCCAGGTGCCAGCGATTGTCGAGTCGCCGGATTACGGCGGTGTCGATGGTCATTAGCTCGATAACGGTAGCCTGAAGTCTGTGGGTTTTGGACGCAGGACGCTGTCGCTTCTGGTGGTGCTCGGTGTCCTCGGAGCCCCCGCGTTAATCATGCGGGCTCTCTGCGCGGGACATTCGTGCGATGAAGAGGCGAGTGCCACGTCAGAGGTCCCGTTCTGCTCGCTGCCCCAAGCTCTGCGCTCGCGCGTGGATGCCGGCTGGCGCGAGGGCCGGGGTCCCGAGGTCCTGGCCATCGCGCCCGACGATTTCGTCATCTCCGGGGGCAGTGGCTACGAGGGGTCGAGCCTGCGGCCGCAGTGGCCGTCGGGGAACCTCGACGCGGCCCGCGTCCCGATCGTTTTCTCCGGCAACGGCATCGGGGCGTCGTCGATACCAGCAGGGACGACCCTCGATCGCATAGCCCCCACCCTTGCCGAGGTGATCTCCTTCGAGCGCCCCTTCCCCGAGGTCCGCTCGGGGGAAGCGCTCGAAGGAGTTGCGACCGGCGAAGTCCCTAGGCTGGTGCTCCAGGTGATTCTCAAGGGTGTGGGGAGCGACGACCTCGAAGATGACCAGAGTGCGTGGCCCTACCTCGAGGAGATGATGTCCTCCGGAGCCGCCACCATGGACGGCGACACGGGCTCGTTACCGTTGGATCCCGCGGCGATCGTGAGCACGGTGGGAACCGGGGGCCTGCCTCGCCAGCACGGCATAACCGGCAGCCTCGTCCGCAACGACGCCGGCGAGTTGGTGCGAGCCTTCTCCGAGAAGGCCGACACCCCGATCATCGCCACACTGAGTGACGACCTGGACGAGAGCCTGGATCAGCAACCAATCATCGGTCTGGTCGGCACCTCCGCGAGCGACCGAGGGGCAATCGGGGGTGAGTGGTACGGCAGCGGCGACAGGGACGAGGTGGTCATCGACTCGAGGGATCCGGAGGGCGCGGCTCTCGAGATGCTGACGCATGGATTCGCCGACGATGACGTCGCCGACGTGCTGGCGATTTCGCTGGACGGCGAGATCGGCCGCATGGACAGAGCGTTGAGGCGAATCGTCAACGCCGCCGTCCGGGTATCGGACGGATCGCTGGCGATCGCGGTTGTGGGCACCGGGTCCGAGACCACCGGCGACTTGGACGGGGCCGCGATCGCATCCGATGTCGACGCGGGGGCCGGCGAGCCGCTCGTTGAAGCCGCGGTGCCCGGGGGATTGTTCGTCGACCAAAAGATGCTCGCCGAACTCGAGGTCTCCGAGGACGTGGTCATCGATGAATTGACTCGCCTCACCGGGCCCGAGGGCCGGCTGTTTGCCGACGTCTTTCCCGCGATCGCCGTCAGTTTCGCGAGGTACTGTTGATGGCCCTCCGCGCCCCCTCAACCACGAGAGACGGCGAGCTCGTCTTCGGCTACCGCTATGCCGGAGCGATGGCGCTGGCGCTCGTTGCCTTCGGCGGCGCGTTGTACGTCTTCGATCCGGCGCGCGTCGCAGGCGTGCAGAACTTCTTCTTGGTCTTCGGCAGCCTCTTGATCGAGGCGGTGCCGTTCATTCTGCTCGGCGCTATCGTCTCTGCCTTCATCGAGGTGTTCGTTCCGAAGACCGTCTTCGAAAAACTGGCCCTCCTCCCCCGCCCTCTGCAGTTACCGGTGTCGGGGCTTGCCGGAGCCGCCTTTCCCGTGTGCGAGTGCGGTTCGGTCCCCGTCGCCCGCCGCCTGATCGTCAAAGGACTCGCACCATCGGCGGCGGTTACCTTCATGCTGGCCGCGCCCGTGCTCAACCCCATCGTGATCGCGTCGACCGTGGTTGCCTACCGGGGCCGCGACATCCTCTGGCCGATGGTGCTCGGCCGGGCGGGGCTCGGACTTCTGGCGGCGATGGCCGTCGGTTACGTCGTTTCCGACGAGACCAAAGAGCGGCTGCTTCGCCGTCGCGCCGACGACAGCGGCGACCACAGCCACGATCACGAATCCAAGTCACACGCGTTCTTCGGGCATCTCGCGGGGGACTTCGTGTTCATGGCCCGCTTTCTCGTCATCGGAGCGCTCGTTGCAGCCGCGCTGCAGACGTTCGTGCCTCAGGATGTGATCGGAGCGGTGGCAGAAACCCCCGTGGTCAACCTGCTGGCCATGATGGCGCTCGCCTTCGTCCTGTCCCTCTGCTCCGAGTCGGACGCGTTCGTCGCCGCCTCGTTCGTGCAGTTCGGGGTCGGCGGACAGCTTGCGTTCCTGGTGTTCGGGCCGATGGTCGACACCAAGCTGGGCATCCTCTACGGCGCGACCTTCCGGCAGGGCTTCTTCCGCATGGTGGTGATGGTGGTGACCTCGGTGACGCTCATAGGCTGCCTGTGGCTCGAGGTGATGTTTGGATGAAGCGATCGTCTCGACGATCGCGTGACGCGACGACAGGTCCACCAGGCGCCGACAGGGTGATGCGATGAGCGCGGTGCGCACGGCCGAACGGGCCCAACCGCACGAGGGCGCGCGCCGGCCCCTATGTCCCTCGCGCGTGTTTCACTCGGTCGCGCTCGCATCCTGGGCCGGCGTGTTCTGGTTCCTGCTGATCAGCGATCGCACCTCGTTGTACCTGTCCTCCCGCACGGCATGGGTGGTGCCCGTCGGGGCGGTCTGTCTGACGATTGGACTGATCGGCCGGTTGTCGTCGCTGAGAACGGAGGACCCTCAGCCGATCTCGGCGCGCTCCGCATGGGGCATCGGACTGATCGTGATGCCGGTGATAACGGTTCTGGCTTTGCCTCCCGCCTCCCTCGGCTCCTTTGCGGCGCAGAGACGATCGTCGTTCACCAGTGGTGGCTTCGGTACGTCTGCTGAGGAAATCGCGGCCGGCGAGTTGTCGCTCCTCGACGTGGCCGGAGGTCTGCGTTCGCGTGACGGAATGAAAGCGCTGGTGACTCGCGCCGGCGAAGAGGTGAGCTTCACCGGCTTCGTAACCAAGCAACCGGGATCCCCCGCCGACGAGTTCGTGCTCACTCGCTTCCTCGTCAGCTGTTGTGTCGCGGACGCACTCGGCGTTGACGTGCGCGTCGTAGGCGCGCCCCCCGGCCGCTTCAAGGCCGACGAATGGGTGCGCGTGACGGGTCAAATGTATCCACTCGGAAGGGAGGTCATCGTCGACTCAACCGGCATCGAGCCGGTGAAGCGCCCTCAGCGCCCCTACCTGAGCCCGTAGTCAAAGGCGGGGGCCGCGCGCCTCGCCGTGCTAGCCTCCTTTAGCCGTCAAGCAGGGCCCTTCAATGGGTCAAAGTCGCTCGCAGGAGGCTCCCCCGAATGGGGCTCAGGATCTTCGGCGCCGTCGTCGCCGTCCTTCTCGCAACATTCGCAGTCGCTCGCTACCGCAAGGGCCAGCTTCGTCGCGGCGAGCTTCTGCTGATCGCGATCGTGTCGACGGCCCTGATCGTCGCCGCGCTCGCTCCCAGTCTCTTCGACCCCGCGCTCTCGGTGCTGGGTTTCGAGGCGGGAGAAGAGCGCCGCATCATCGGCCTGCTGGTGATCTCGAACATCTTCACGCTCGCGCTCTTGTTTCGAGGATTTACGCGGGACGACACCCTGTCGACCGAGGTCGGCGACCTCGTCGACTACATCGCCATTAGACGGCTCATCGACGAGGGCCACCCCGAGCTCGTGGGGTCGGCCGCGGTGGTGATACCGGCCTACAACGAGGCCGAGAACATTCCCAGCGTGCTGGCCGAGATGCCTTCACGAGTCGGAGACCTCAGGGTCCAGCCGATAGTCATCGCCGACGGCTGCACCGACTCGACCGAGGAGGCGGCGCGCGGACTGGGAGCGGTCGTCATCCGCCGGGATCTCCGTAGAGGCTCGGGCGCGGCCGTCCGGCTCGGATACCAAGCCGCCCTCGAGGGTGGAGCCCGCGTCATAGTGACGCTCGATGCCGACGGGCAACACGACCCCGGCGAGATGGAGCAGCTCATCAAGCCGCTGCTCACCGACGACGTCGACATGGTGCAGGGCTCGCGCACTCTGGGCGACTTCGAGATCGAGTCGCACGCTCGCAAGCACGGCGTGCGCGTGTTCGCGTGGCTGCTGACCCTGCTGGGCAGCACCCGAATCACCGACCCCTCGACCGGATACCGGGCGATGACATCGTCCGCGCTGCGGAGACTCGATCTGCGTCAGGATCAGTTCTACGTCTCCGAGCTCATCCTCGATGCATCGCGCAAGGGGATGAACGTGATCGAGGTCCCCATCACGATTCGTGCGCGCGCCTCCGGAGTCAGCAAGAAGCCGACCACCTTCCGTTACGCATGGGGCTTCAGCAAAGCCATCATGCGCACCTGGCTCCGCTAGCGCGCCCCCGACTAGAACCACGCGGGGTTGGGTAGCACCCTTCAAGGAAACCGTTAACTTTTCGCTGCGACCTAAGGTGTGAGAGATGGAATACAGAAGCCTCGGTACTGCTGGAGTCAAGGTCAGCGAGATCGCGCTCGGCAACTGGATCACTCACGGGGGCCAGGTCGGCGACGATGCCGCACGCTCCTGCGTCGAGGCGGCGCTGGACGAAGAGATCAACTTCTTCGACACGGCCGACGTCTACGAGATCGGCAGGGCCGAGGCCGTGCTCGGCGACATCCTCAAGGGCGTGCGTCGCTCGTCGTACGTGCTCGCCACCAAGGTCTTCTGGCCGACCGGCGACACCGTCAACGACCAGGGACTGTCGCGCAAGCACATCATCGAGTCGTGCCACGCATCCCTCAACCGGCTGCAGACCGACTACGTCGACCTCTACCAGGCGCACCGCTTCGATCCCGAGGTTCGCCTCGAAGAGACCCTCCAGGCGTTCGAGGATCTCGTCCGGGGCGGCAAGGCACTCTACATAGGCGTCAGCGAGTGGACCGCCGAGCAGATCTCCGAGGCACTGACGATCGCCGACGAGATGGGTTTCGACCGCATCGTCTCGAGCCAACCCCAGTACTCGATGCTGTGGCGTGTCCCCGAGGCCGAGGTCATCCCGCTGTGCCGCCGAGAGGGCCTCGGACAGATCTGCTGGTCGCCGCTCGCCATGGGCGTGCTCACCGGCAAGTACAAGCCGGGCGAAGCTCGTCCCGAGGGGTCCCGTGCCGCCCACGGAAGCGGAATACGCAGTGACTACCTCAGCGACAAGACCCTCAGCGCGGTCCAGAACCTGCGGCCGGTGGCGGACGATCTCGGCGTATCGATGGCCACGCTGGCGCTCGGCTGGGTGCTGCACAACGACAACGTGGCGGCCGCGATCATCGGCGCCACCAAACCCGAGCAGGTGCGCGAGAACGTGAAGGCCTCGGGCCTAAAGCTCGACGACCACATCCTCAAGCAGATCGACGAAATCCTGGGCGACGTAGTAGTGACGGACCCATCCCTTACCGGGGGCTAACCCCCCTCGCTATCCATCTCCGCGTCGCTCAGCGACCCCCAGATGGATTGCGAATGATGTGGCGCGCGTCACATGCGAAACGGCCACCCTGTTCCAGGCTGGGAGCATGGAAGGACGAAGTGTGGAGCGCCGACTCCAGGCCCTTGCCATCCCTCAGCATGGGGTCGTCTCGGTGGGCCAACTCATAGCGGCGGGCATCTCTCCCAGGTGCATTCGCACACTACGAGGCCGTGGGCGGCTCCAACCGATTCTGCCGCGCGTCTACAGAGTAGACGGTGCCGACATGACGAGGCGGCTGAGGTGCATGGCCGCGACGCTTTGGGCAGGACCAGATGCGGTGCTGTGTGGGAGGAGCGCAGCGGAATCTCTCGGGCTTGTGAATGTCGGGTTGGGTCCAATCGAGGTCTCGTCACCCAGGACCCGAGCGAGGCGCCCCGGAATCTTGCTCTATCGACGGACCCTTTCGGAGAGAGAAAGGACCACGATCGACAGCCTCCCTGTGACCACCCCCGGCCGGACCCTGCTCGACGTGTGCAGCCGCCATCCACACGTGGCCGAGACCATCCTCGACACGGCCCTGCGGGAGGGCCTAATACACATCGATGAGTTGCGGGATCTGGTGGAGCGAGCATCAGCACATCGTCTGGGTGGAGTCGCCAAACTGCGCGCACTAACCGATGTGCGAGGCGACGGAGACGCGCTCTCGGAGAGTGAGCTCGAGAGCATCGTGCTGCGATTGCTCCGGTCCGTCGCCTATCCCTCGCCCCAGCAGCAGGTACCCATCGACATCGGCGGCAGACTCGGCCGCGTCGACTTCTTCTACCCTCATGCCAACCTGGTCATCGAGGTGGATGGGCATCGTTGGCATGCCGGAAGACGACGACAGATCGAGGATCAGCGTCGAGATCACAGTCTTCTCCTCCAGGGGCTCCGTGTGCTCCGCTTCACGTGGGAGGACGTCACCCGACGCCCAGATTACTTTCTGGAGGTTGTGGGGGAGGCGCTCGGAATCGTCTCGTCGAATCGTGCTCAACGTGAGTGTCGCTGAGCGACGCTGAGGTGGATGGCGTGGGGCTACTTCAAGGCTGAGAGGAAGTAGTCCTCGTCCTTGTCGCTCCACTCCATGTCGACGATTCCTCGGGCCGTGGCGGCCTTTACGAACTGCAAGAAGCCGCCGTAGCCGTAGTTCTTCTCGGAGAAGCCGCGCTGCCGCTTGCGAAGCTCGTTCTTGAGGCTCGAGAGCGGGGGTGGGCCGTTGCGCTTCTCCAGCGACTCGACGACCTCGCGCAGGAGCTCGAAGGCCTTGGCCTCCCCACCCCCGTCGGTCGGAAAGTCCACCACGGGATCGCCGTCGGCGCTCCCCTCCGTCAACTCGATCACACCGAGGCCGGCGAGATGCCGCATCAGCTCGCCCCAGGCACGGAAGCCGTAGTCGTTCTCTGAAAAAGTGGGATCCTTGCGCAGCAGGACCCGCTTGACCATCGACGACAGGATCGGTCCGTCGGTCGATCGCTGCAGTCCACTCAGCGTAGTGGTGACCAGTCGTGAGATCTCCGCGGTGTCGGACACCTCTCCGGTGTCCGACGAGCCCTCATCGTCCCCATTGTCTCGCTTGCGTCGCCGCCGCTTCGGCGCCGCCTTGACCGTGCCGGGGCCCAGCAACCGCTCGTAGAAGAGGAACTCATCGCAAGCTCCGGGCAGAAGCTCGGAGGTCGAGCCCTCGACGCCCACGCCGATCACACGTTTGTTGAGCTCACGCAGCTTCAGGACCAGCGGCGTGAAATCGCTGTCGCCCGAAGCGATCACGAAGGTCGTTATGTAGTCGCGCTCGAGAGCAAGCTCGAGAGCGTCGACGGCGAGCTTGATGTCGGCCGCGTTCTTTCGGACCATGCCCGTGCGCTGTGGAATCTCGATCATCTCGATGCGCTGGCTTACGAGACCCTGCCGGTGATCGGCGAAGAGATTCCAGTCGGCGTACGCAAGGCGCGAGATGACGCGCCCGCGTTCCGACAGTGCGTCCATGATCACCGCCATGTCGAGCTTCTCGCCCCGGTCCCTGGCCCCCAGCGCGAGGTTTTCGAAGTCCAGGAACAGCGCGATGCGTTCTTCTTCCGCCACCTTAGGTACTCCCCTCTACAGGCACCTCTTGAATGTAAGGCACGCGATCGATCGCCTTCAGGGCTATCTGTCCGCGCGCCAGAGCCAGCACCGCCTCGCCCGCGAGATTCCGCCGCCAGCCGTCCAGTAAGCGATGACGCGACTCCTCGAGGCTTCCATTGACGACCTCGGCGAGCAGGCTCTCGAGCTCGGTCCTGTTGGTGACCAGCTCAGTGGCGATCTTGGCCCGTTCGCATCTGGCCCGTACCACCGCATCGGCGAGCCCCGACAGCATGCGAGCGCGCGCCTGAGCGCTCTTGGGCGGTGTAGGTGCCGACTCCATGGCCTTGGCTTGCCGCCCGATCTTCACCGCAGCAATGATCTCCTGTGCACTGCGCTCGGCCTCGCGGGCATTGAAACCGCGGATGGCCTTGAGCTCACCAATCGAGGAGGGACCGCGCCGGGCGATCTCGACGAGCGACGGATCCCGCACGAGCCATCCGCGCGGCACGTTGCGGCCGGAAGCCGCCTCCTCGCGCCACTGGGCAACCTCTTTCAACACGGTCAGCTGCCGGGCCGACAACGAGCCGCGCCCCGATACCTTTCGCCACGCCCCCTCGGGATCGAACCGGTAGGCCTCGGCTTCCTCGAACTGTCTGCGCATCTCCTCGCGGGCCCACTCGACGCGCTCGAGTTCGCCTAGCTCCTTCGTGAGGCGATTGCAGATCGCGCGGAGGTAGCGCACGTCGTCGGCGGCGTAACGAGTCTGCGCGTCGGTCAGCGGGCGGCGGCACCAGTCCGTGTAGGACTCGCCCTTTACCAGCTGCACCGCCGCCAGCTCCCCCACGAGCCGGCCGTAGGGCAGCGAGGATCCATAGCCGGCGAACGCCGCACCTAGTTGTACGTCGAAGACCTTGGATGGAACGACCCCGTACTCCTCGTAGAACAGCTCGAAGTCCTGTTTGCCGGCATGGACGATGATCTCGATGTCCTCGTCGGCAATGATTGTGGCGACCGCGCGAAGATCGAGCCCGCGCACGGGATCGATCAGGTAGATGGTCTCGTCCGTTGCGATCTGAACGAGGCACAGCTTGGCGCGATAGGTCTTCTCGCGCAGGAACTCGGTGTCCATCCCGATCGAACCGGCCTCACGCGCACCGGCGACGACCTCCTCGAGCCCGCCGGGCTCGGTGATGAGCACGCTGCGGTCGGAGGTCAAGCTTGGGCCAGCCCGAGCTCGCGCGCGATGAGGATGCGCATGACCTCGGACGTCCCCTCTCCGATCTCGAGAATCTTGGAGTCTCGGAAGTGGCGGCACACGGGGAACTCCTCGATGTAGCCGTAGCCGCCGTGCACCTGAACCGCATCGCGCGCGACGTCGACGGCGATCTCCGATGCGTACAGCTTGGCCATCGCCGCCTCCTTCTTGTAGGGACGACCCAGCTCCTTGAGCCATGCGGCCCGGTGATAGGCGGTGCGCGCAAGTTCGGTCTTCATTGCCATGTCCGCGATCTTGAACTGCAGAGCCTGGAAGTCTCCGATCGGGCGACCGAACGCGGTGCGCTCCTTCGCGTAGCGGATCGACTCATCAACACAACCCTGAGCGAGTCCCACCGCGAGCGCCGCGATCGCGATACGGCCATCGTCAAGGATCTTGAGGAAGTTCTTGAAACCTTCGCCGCGGTTGCCCAGCAGGTTCTCGGTGGGAACGCGCACGTCGTTGAAGCTGAGCTCGCGAGTGTCGGAGTGGTGCCAGCCCATCTTGCGGTAGGCCTTGCCGACCGCGAAGCCCTCGGTGCCGTTGGGAACGATGATGGCCGAGATCTCTTTACGGCCATTGCGGCCGTCGGTGAGGGCCGTGACCGTCACGAACTCGGTGATCGGCGTTCCCGAGTTGGTGATGAAGGCCTTGGAACCGTTTATGACCCACTCGCCGTCGACGAGCTTGGCCGAGGTCCTGGTCGCTCCGGCGTCGGAGCCACCCCCCGGCTCGGTCAGCCCGAACCCGGCGAGCTTCTCGCCCCTGGCGAGCTGCGGGAGCCACTTCTGGCGCTGCTCGGCCGTCCCGAAGTGCCAGATCGGCATGGCCCCCAGCCCGACGGCGGCCTCGAGCGTGATCGCCAGCGAGGAGTCGACCCTGGCGATCTCCTCGATCGCCAGGCACAGGGTGAGGAAGTCGCCCCCCATGCCCCCGTATTCCTCGGGGAACGGCAGGCCGAACAGACCGAGCTCGGCCATCTGCTTCACGGCGTCCATGGGGAGCTCACCCTCGGCGTCCCAGCGCTCCGCATGGGGGCGAATGGCGTCGTCGACGAAGGCCCTGACGGTCTTTTGAAACTCCTGCTGCTCGGGGGACAGATCGAAGTCCATGACGTCAGAGCCTACCGGGGCGCTCCCGGCCCAGAGATTTCCTCCGATTGCGAGAAGGGTTACCGGCGGTTACCGTAGAAACTTGACTCCACAGTCAAGTAAGCTTGCCCTCGTCGCTCGTGTGGGGGGCCGGGCGCTCGCGAAAACGACGAGAGCAAGCGACAAGGAGGAAAGCAACTATGGATTTCGCCCTCAGCGAAGAGCAGATCGAACTGCAGAAGTGGGCGCACGAGTTCGCCGAGAAGGAGATCCGGCCGGTTGCCGCCCAGTACGACGAGTCCGAGGAGTTCCCCTGGCCGGTGCTCCAGAAGGCCGCCGAGGCGGGCCTCTATTCGATCGACATCTACCTGCAGTCCCAGCAGGACAGCACCGGCCTGACCCTCCCGCTTCTAATGGAGGAGATCTTCTGGGGCTGCGCCGGCATCGGGCTCGCGATCTTCGGCACCGGGCTGCCTCTGTCGGCGCTGGCCGCCGTCGGCACCTCGGAGCAGCTCTTCGAGTGGGCGCCCAAGATGTTCGGCACTCCCGAGGACCCCAAGGTCGGAGCCTTCGCCGTGACCGAGCCTCAGGCCGGCTCGGACGTCCGCAGCCTCCGCACCAAGGCCAAGCGTGAGGGCGACGACTGGGTGCTCAACGGCCAGAAGGTGTTCATCACCAACGGCCAGTACGCAGACGTCTACGTGGTGGTGGCGACCGTCGACCCCGAGCTCGGGCACCGAGGTCAGGCGAGCTTCATCGTCCACCGCGACGACCCCGGTATCAGGCCCGGCAAGAAGGAGAAGAAGCTGGGCATCAGGGCCAGCGACACCTCCGAGGTGCTGCTCGAGGACTGCCACATCCCCGGCGACAGGGTCCTCGGTGGACTCGACAGGCTCGAGGAGAAGTTGGGCAAGGC
>JBOGWV010000066.1:0-3711 GCA_050693975.1 Actinomycetota bacterium | reverse complement strand
GCTCTTCGGAGGCGGGCAGGTTGATCCCCGAGTCGATGAGCGTCACCGGCTCGGCCTCGATCAGATAAGCGTTGACCGGCCCGACGGCATAAGGGGTGGGTGTCTCCAGTCGCCGAACGGGGAGCGTTGACATGCGGCCGAAGTCTAGGGCCACCTGGAGCAGGCGAGACCACCGGCATGCCTCATGCCGAGCTCTCGACGTACCCGAGCGCCTATCGAAGCCACCTCGAGAACAGCAGGTAGATGAACGGCGCCGTCAGGGCGCCCACAGCTCCAATGGGCCCGGTCGCGAGCACGAATCCGTAGAGCGCGACCAGTAAGCCGAATCCGATGAGCAGCGGCCTCAGGTCCCTGCCGCCCAAGCGCAAACGGAGGAGCCCGGCCAGGCCGCTGGACTCCATCAGCGCGGCCGCGGCCGCGGGAGCGAGCAGCAGAAAGACGACATGTGGCGCTATCGATCCACCCAGGGGGGAGAACAAGACACCGGTGGTCAATACGCCCATCGCGCCTATCGGTACCGCGTGCAGCGGGAAGCCCGAGGCAACCAGCAGCAGCGACGCGAGCAGCAGGACGGCGGTCGCGATCAGCATCACCGTCTCCCCCTGCTCGCGCAGGCCGACCTCTTCCTCGGTGGAGAAGAAGATGAAGGGGGCGGCGTCACCCAGGCCCCAGCCGAGCAGAATCCCCCCGCCGGACCCCAGCCCCAGCGCGAGCAGGCCCCGGGGATTCAATCCCCCGGGTGCGTCCTGCTCTGGACGAAGCGTTTTCCGATGAATGAGCGGCCCCTCCTAGAAGTGGAAGTCCGCATGGTGCAGGGAACCATCATTCAGTCCCAGCACCAGTCTCCGGCAACTCCCCTCCCAATCCTTACTGGTCTTCCACTCGAAGTGGTAGGTGTCGCCGACTGCATCGTAGACGAGCGAGCTGGTGCCGGCCGTCACCGCCAGTTGGGCCTCTCCTATGTCGCTCCCCGACGTGCAATCGATCTGCTGAACCTTCGGAGCGCCGGCGTCGAAGATGTCGAGGCCCTCGTCTGCGCCGAGACTGAACTTCAGGGGGATCGCCCGACCCGCGTTCATCTGGTTGACGGCCGGCGGGTTTTCAACCGGGGGAAGGAACCCACCGAAATCGTACGCGTAGACGATCAGGTCGTGGTCGGCTGCCGCGAATCCCATGGCCCCACCATCGTCGAGCACGGTGAGGGTCACCCGGTACTCACCCGGTTGATCGTAGGTGTGGGTGACCGTGCGGCCCGTACGCAAGGTGCCGTCCTCAAACTCCCAGAGGTAATTGCTCACCTCGCCGTCGGGGTCAAACGAGGTGGATGCGTCCAGCGTGACCGTCCGATTGCCCTGCGACATCGTGAAGTTTGCGACGGGCTCTTGGTTCGGCACCGGCATCACGTAGATGTCCAGCGACGTGGCCTCACCATCAGAGTTCACATCGGCACCGAACAGCTCGACCGTCCAGGTACCGGCCTCGGGGTCGGTCACGAAATACAACTCCTGGCGAGGTCCCACTCGGTGAAAGACATCCGCATCGGACGATGAACGCATGATCGTGCGGCCGCTGGGCGACTTGAGAGTCATGACAACATCGCTTCCCGGCCAGGCCGAAGAGAAGCTGATCCCCGGCGTCTCCGCGTCGACATCGACAGTGGTCGCGATCGTCTCGTTGGGGAGAATGCTGTAGTCGTATGAGGTGGGCTCCTCGTTCGTCGAGGTCAATGAGGCGGAGCTGCTGAAGCTCTCCAATGCGTTGTTGGCCTCCAGCTCCGCGGCAACCACATCCGCGAGAATCTCGTGACCGAGAACGTTCGGATGGTACGACTCCACTCGGTCGGAGAGATTTACGCCGTTGAGAGCTTCGTCGTCACCATCCTCGTTGCACAGCTCATGGCCCGAGAAGGCATCGTAGATGTCGATGTAGTTGATCCCCATGGAGTGGGCAGACGATTCGACCGCGTCGTTGAGCTGACCGATCTTCTGGCTGGTCCACAACTGGTCGCTGACCCTGAGTCCGCTGCACGCACCGGTTGCGTCGATGAAGAACCGGCCCCAGAAGTCCGATCCCCCGTCGTACGGGAACCAGCGCGGGTAGCCCATGGTGAAGGCCTTGCCCCTCCATGCACGGAAGCGGACCTCCGAGTAGAGGGATTGAAGCTGGTTGAGGTTCGTGACCGGGTCGCGCTCGTACAGAGCCAGCAGATTGTCAACGATTTCGTCGTCGTACTCAGGTTCACAGGCCCCCTGAACGAGCACGCCGTCCTCGATGCACCTGAGGAGAATGTCCGCGAACTCGAGGTCGTTCCCTCCGACTCCAAGCGTGACCAGGGCCGTGTTCTCGTCGAGGTTGTCGAGTTGAGGTCCCTCGTTCCATTGCCCGACGAAGAAATTGTGAATCCGGGCCCCGCTGCAGGCCTTGAAATCGAAGCGGTAGGGAACGGTGCCCTCGCCCACGAGCAGCGATTGGTAGGCAAGAGGTGAACGCCGGCATTCGTTCGTTCCTTCAATCTCCGTATCCGAGAAGTACTGATCGGTGCCGTGCCCCGACTGATAGGAGTCCCCCAGTGCAACGTAGGTGTCGGGAGGGGGTGCGCCATCTCGCACCTCGTATACATAGCGTCCGAGTTGCGAGCTGTTGAACGAGCGATGGATCAAGCCTGTGGCGGGCTCGTCGAGGAAGTAGCCGTCGATGCCCGAGCCGGGAAACTCGAAGGAGCTGCCGACGGCCGCCGTTCCGTTGGAGTAGCCGGCGCGCGCCGACTCGCCACCCAGGCCGCCCACGCCTCCGGAGGCATCTCCCGTCTCCCACTCGATGGTTCCATAGTTGAACACCATGTCGAAGTCACCGGGGTCCTCGTCGGAACGGTCGACGAGCAGGAGTTGAAAGCTGTTGAGCTTGTCGAAATGGGAGCCGTAGTAGCCCACGTTGATCCAGTTGACACAGAAGGCTCGATGGCCCTCGTAGGTGGTCTCGCCCCAGCCGTAGCGCACCAGGTCCGACCCGGATCCACGCGTATCCACGTCGGCGAAGAACGGAGCGATGATCGGAAGCCCCGCATCGGAGAGCCCAAAGGGCGTGTACGTCGCAAGCGGACCGTCGAAGGTAACGTTGCCGTTGTTGTTGACCCACAGTTGGTTGTGGGTTTCACCGTAGAAGTTGACCGGGAAGGGGAGCTCTACTCGCTCGGTCGACCCATCATCATTTCGATTAAGCGGGTTCTCCGAGCAATCGGCCGAGTCGATCAAAGCTCCGGAAAGATTGCTTCCCTCGGGGAGGCTCGCCGCCGCCGGCCCCGAAACCGCCAATCCCGCCAGCACCGCTGTAGACATGACGATGCAGACGCGCCTAACAACGCCCATTCCCATCCCCTTGTTCGCCCGACAATGTCAATACGTAGCGTGAGCGAATCACCACGCTTCGTAAAGGGGGTCCGACGAGAAATTCAGTCCTTGCGGGGGGTGAGGATGCAGAACTCGTTGCCCTCGGGGTCGGCGAGCACCTTCCACGTCACATCGGGATCCTTGCTCTGACCGATTTCCACATGCGACGCACCCAGCTCGAGCACGCGGTCGACCTCGGCGGCCTGATCGTCGGGATTGAGGTCGAAGTGGACCCGGTTCTTGACCGCTTTCGCGTCGGGACTCTTGCCGAAGAGAATCGCAACCCCCGACTCGTCCTGACGCTCGATCGCGACCTCCTCCTCGG
>JBOGWV010000065.1:0-19869 GCA_050693975.1 Actinomycetota bacterium | reverse complement strand
TTCGGTTCGAACAGCCAGCGGTCGTCGTCGAACGGCTCGCGCTCGAGGGTCGCCATCATCGGTGAGAGCTCGGGGGGCTCATCGGGCGGCGGAGCGAAGCTCTTCCGAAAGAAAACCAGCCACTCATTCTCGTCTGATCTTCTCTCCCGTCCGGCCGACCCCGACTTGCGGTTCTTGTCCGGCAGGATCATGTGCCATTCGCCGTCCAGGCGGCGCGCGCGGAGTGGGAAGGTCAGCTTGCCGGACTCTTGTTCGAGCAGATCGTAGGTGCCCGAGTCAAAGATGCGCACCTCGCCGGCCCCGTAGTTCCCCTTCGGGATGGTGCCCGAGAACTCGCCGTATTCGATGGGGTGATCCTCGACGTGCACCGCAAGGTGGGGGCTCCTTTTGGTAAGGGGAAGGTTGCGGGGCACCGCCCACGAGGCCAGCACGGGAGTGTCGCCGTTGAGCATCTCGAGCCGCAGGTCGAAATGCAGGCGCGAAGCGTGATGCTGGTGAATCATGAAGCGCTCGCCGGGCTTCGCCGCGGCGACATCGACGTTGCCCGAGGTCGTCGCTCCCGGCTCGGGGGTGGCGTCGAAAGCCCTCTTGGCCGCGTAGTCGCGCTCGGTTTCTGACATCGACTTCAGACGCGCGTCTGACCGACTAGCCACTGCGCAAGCCCGACTCCCCCGTAGAGGTCGCCTGCGGGAATGCCCTCGTGCTTGGCGAACGCGAACACGTCGCGCGTTTCCGCTTCGCGCTTCAGCAGGTCGAGCCACCCGGCGCGGGCCTCGGGTGAGTAACGCTCGGTCCTGAGCCGGACGTAGGCGAGAGGGCCGGGGGGCAGCGACTCGGGAACGTCTCCGGTGGTGTTGGAGATGCACACCGTGCCCCCGGCATGGGCGATGGTCTTGTAAACGCCGTCGTCGATCCAGGAGTCGTGGCGGAACTCGAACGCGGTGGGCGTGTCGTCGGGCAGCGCGGCGAGCAGGGCCTCGAGCGCCTCGTCGTCGCGGCTGCGGTACGGAGGGAACTGGAACAGCAGCGCGCCAAGCCGGGGGCCGAGCTGCTTGACCGACTGCAGGTAGGCCTCGAAGAACGACCGCCGCTCGCCCTCGATGGAGATCGATTTCGAGTGGGTCAGGCCGCGATGGGCCTTGGTCGTGAAGCGGAACGACTCGGGCGTGTTCGCGGACCACTTGGCGAAGGTCGTGGGGGCTTGCAACCGGTAGAAGGTGCAGTTGACCTCGCAGGCCGTGAGCGCGGACGAGTAGTGCTCGAGGAAGAGCCTCTGGGGAATGTCGGCGGGATAGAAATCCGGTTTCCATTCCTTGTAGGCCCAACCCGACGTCCCGATGAACAGAGTCATCCCGCTAGCTTACGGGCGGTCGCGGCGGACCACGCGTGCCTTTCGGGGCTTGGCGTCCAACCTCTGGATGGCCTCGGTCAGCGACTGGCCGGGGCCCTGGGCCACCGGCAGGAAGGGATCCCCTGCGGCCGCGACTCGCTCGAACATGGTCGTGATGTTGAAGTCGCGGGGGTGGATGTCCGCGATCTCGTCCCATTCGAGCGGCGTCGAAACGGTGGCGCCGGGCTCGGGGCGTACGGAATAGGCCGCCGCGATGTTGGCCCCCGACCGGTTCATATTGACATCGAGGAACACCTTGCCGGAGCGGTTTCGGACCTCCCACTCCAGAGTGGTGGTGTCGGGATCGGCGGCGTGCACCATGTCCGAGATCGCGCCGATGAAGCCCCGCACCTCGCCGAAGTCGAGAGTGTTGTCGAGCGGAACCATGATCTGCATCCCCGTTGCACCCGACGTCTTTGGGTAGGCCGTCACCCCGAGTTGATCGAGCACCACCTTGATGAGTCCCGCGACGTGGGCGACCTCGGCCCAGCCCGCAGGCTCGAACGGATCGAGGTCGAAGAACGCGTAACTGGGATGGGCCTGGTCGACTCCTTTCGCGTGCAGGGGGTGGAACTCGATGCACCCGAGGTTCACCATCCACAACATGTGAGCGACGTCGCTGACGCTGAGGAAGTTGATGGTCTTGCCGCCTTCCCCGGAGAACACGGGGATTGTCGGCATCCAGTCGGGACTGTGCACGGGTGCGTTCTTTTCATAGAAGAAGTCCCCGTCGATGCCGTTTGGCATGCGCTTCATCGTCAGGGGCCGGTCGACCAGATGGGGGAGCATCACCGGCGAGATGTTGAAGTAGTAGGTGAGCAGGTCCGCCTTGTTGTAACGCTCGTTTGGCCAGAAGACCTTGTCGAGGTTGACGAGCCGGAGCTCACGTTCTCCGGCTCGCGCCACCCAGTGGTCGCGCCGCCGCACCACCGGCAGGTCAACGGGAAAGTCGATGGTGGTCACCCTCGTCATGGGCGGACACTCTAACTAGCGGGCTCAGGTGAGCGTGCCCTGCTCCGGTGGTCGCAGCGGAAGGGCGAGGGTGAAGGTCGAGCCGCGGCCCGGCACGCTCCGGCAGGTCAGGTCGCCACCGTGACTCCGGGCGATGCCGCGCGAGAGATAGAGGCCCAGGCCGGTCCCGGAACCCGTCGCACCGAGACGAGAGAAGCGACGGAACAGCTCACCCGATCGGCCGGGTGGGATGCCCGGTCCCCGGTCGGTGACCATGACGTTGGCGAAGTCGCCGTCCCTGCCCACCTCGATCTTTATCAACGTGTTCCGCGGAGAGAACTTGGCAGCGTTCAACACCAGGTTGGTGATCACCTGCCGGACCCTCACGGGGTCGAGCACCACGAGTAGGTCTTCGGAAGCCGTGACCTGTACCGTGTGCGTGCGCGCGACCGGGGCAAGGTCACCGACCGTCAGCCGTACCTGCTCACTGAGCTCGACTTCGCGCAGGTTGAGCCGCAGCCGGCCGGTGTCGAGGTCCCGGACCTCGCTCAAGGAGCGGATCAGCGAACGCAAGGTGCCGGTGGCTCGCTTGATGGCGGCTGAGGTCTCCCGGATGGCCGCACCGTCATCGCGCTCGACCGCGTTCGAGAGCGAGATGGTGAAGGCTTCGACGACCGCGAGGGGAGCCTGCAACTCGTGGACGAGCACCGACAGGACGTCGTTGATATCGGCGTCGGCCCGGAGGGCGCCGGACACCTTCTCTCCAACCTGCTCTTCGTCCGGAGGCGGTGAAGCCCCCGGGAACAATGCCATCAGGCGATTCTGCAGCTCGTGAACGCTGCCAGCGTCGATGAAATCGTCCGCACCGAGCCTTCTTGCATCGCCCGCCCGGCCCGACGACTCCGGTCCTGCCAGAATCACGACCTTTAGATGGGGAGCCCGCTGTTGGAGGACGCTCAAGGCATCGAGCCCGTCCATGTCGGGCAGGTCGAGGTCGAGCACCACCACGTCGGGCTTGGAGGCGTCCAGCCGCTCGATCGTCTCGAGTCCGGTCGAGGTCTCGCCCACCACCTTGAAACGACGGTCGGTTTCGACGAGGCGTCGCATCATTAAGCGGATCTCCGGCTTGTCATCCGCTATGAGAACCCGGGTTGGGACGTGAGTTTCGGCCATCCGTCCCCTTTCGCCGGCTACCTATGCTCTCACTCGTCGTCGCTCGACGACTGCGCCGCCTTGGCTCTTATCTCGTCGAGTATCGGCGCGTTCAGTAGCGTAGTGACGTCGCCCAACTCGCGCTCCTCGGCGACGTCGCGCAACAGCCGCCGCATGATCTTGCCGGAGCGCGTCTTGGGGAGGTCGTCGGTGAACACAATCGACTGAGGGCGGGCGATCTTGCCGATGACGCTTCCCACGTGCTCGCGTAGCTCCTTGGCAAGCCCGTCGTCGCCCTCGACCCCGCCCTTGGGCGTAACGTACGCCACGATGCTCTCGCCCTCTTTGGGATCCTTGCGGCCGACGACCGCCGCCTCGGCCACGCTCTTGTGGTCCACCAACGCGCTCTCGACCTCGTAGGTCGAGAGACGGTGACCGGCGATATTCATGACGTCGTCGACGCGCCCAAGCAGCCAGAAGTAGCCGTCGTCGTCGAGCTTGCAACCGTCGCCGGGAAAGTAGACCTCGTCGCCGAAGCGACCGAAGTAGGTCTCGCGATAGCGCTCGTCGTCGCCGAAGATCGTTCGCAGCATCGCCGGGATCGGCCGCTTGAGTACGAGGTATCCGCCCCCTCCTAGACCCACGGAGTTGCCCTTTTCGTCGACCACGTCCGCCACCACGCCGGGGTACGGCTTGGTTGCGCTTCCCGGTTTCAAAGTGGTGATGCCGGGGAGCGGGGTGATGGCGATGCAGCCGGTCTCGGTCTGCCACCAGGTGTCGACCACGGGCGTCTTGCCGCCGCCGATGAACTCCTGGTACCAGACCCAGGCCTCGGGATTGATCGGCTCGCCGACCGACCCCAGCAGTCGCAGTGACGAGAGGTCGTGGCCCTGGGGGTAGTCCGTCCCCCACTTCATGAACGTGCGGATCGCGGTGGGGGCGCAGTAGAGAATCGAGACCTTGTAGTCCTCGACGATCTTCCACCAACGATCCTTGTCGGGCCAGTCCGGGGCGCCCTCGTAGAGGATCGAGGTGCAGCCGTTGGCTAGAGGGCCGTAGACGATGTAACTGTGACCGGTCACCCAGCCGATGTCGGCCGCGCACCAGAAGATGTCGGAGTCGGGCTTGACGTCGAAGATGTTGTGATGCGTCGACGAGACTCCGGTGAGGTAGCCGCCGGTCGTGTGCACGATGCCCTTTGGCTTTCCCGTCGTGCCCGACGTGTAGAGGATGTACAGCACGTCCTCGGCGTCCATACGTTCGGCCTCGCACTCGGTCGAGGCTTTGGGCACGACCTCGTTGTAGATGACGTCGCGGCCCTCGACGAGGTTCACGTCGTCTCCTGTGCGGCGCACCATCAGGACCTTCTCGATTGTCGGCGTCTTGGAGATGGCCTCGTCGGCGTTTTTCTTGAGCTCGACGACCTGGCCTCTGCGATAGCCACTGTCGGCCGTGATCAGGACCTTGCAATCGGCGTCGTTGATGCGGTCCCGAAGCGACTCGGCACTGAACCCTCCGAACACCACCGAGTGGGCCGCGCCGAGCCGGGCGCACGCCAGCATCGCGGCCGGCAACTCGGGGATCATGGGCATGTAGATGGCGACGCGGTCGCCCTTCTTGACCCCTAGGTCCTTCAGCACGTTGGCGAGGCGGCAGACCTCCTCGAACAGCTCCTTGTAGGTGAGCGTGCGGGTGTCCTCATCCGGCTCTCCGACCCAGTGGTAGGCGACCCGGTCCGGAACCGACGAGGCATGGCGGTCCAGGCAATTGTGGGCCGCGTTGAGCTTGCCTCCGATGAACCACTGGTGATGGGGCGGCGTCCAATCGAGCACCGTGTCCCACTTCTCGAACCAGTCGAGCCGCTCGGCCTGCGAGGCCCACCAGGAGTCGGGGTCGTCGTCGGCGCTCTCGTAGACCGACTGATCGTTGAGGTTCGCCAGCTCGGCGAAGTCATCGGGTGGTTCGAAGGTCCGCCGCTCCTCGAGCAGGGCCTCGATAGCTCTCTCGACGTCTTTCTCGACCATGACACCCCTCCAGGTAAGCGATTGCAGTGAGGTTAGCGCAGCGCACCAGCCCCGATGGGAAGTGGAAAAAACCGGCTGGGGGTCTGGCCGGGTAGAGCGGTCCGAGTGCGACCTATGCAGCAATTCATACCGAGTGTTTTCAAACGACTACAAACAGGGATGAATGTCGTGTATTTTGAACGCCGCTTCGGCGAGGGACATGAACTGGGCCACCTTTGCTTGCACTCGATGACGCGCTCGCGCTCCACGATCGTGGCGCGCTTCGTTCCCCTGCGAAGACGCTCGTGCATGACTAGCCCCGCGGAGTGGAAGGATTTGGTTTACGGCGAGCACATTCTGTCAATGAATGACAACGGGATGCAGTCAAACCTAACGGAGGGGGCGCCTGTCGGGCGCGACCGTGCAGAGGATCGCGGGTGCTGGTGATGGCCGAATGACGGCGATAATTTCAATCGGCTTCTCCACCGAGGCCTTCGTGCCCCACCAGGGCGCCATCCCCGCCTTCTCGCACACCCCCGGCCCCGCCGACACCTTCATAGAGACGGTGCGCTCGGGCATCGAACACACCGGCCACGTGCTGGCCATCTATCCGCAATACGCGAGGGAGCCCGCGCTGTCCCGGCTCGAGACCCTCAGGGTGGTCCTCAACACCAGGCGGCTGGCGAGCTACGGCACCAAGCTTCCACCGCTCGCGGGCAGCGCCCTGGTTTCGCTCGCCTCGGCGGTGGCCCCCTACGTCAAAGCTCCCGGAGTGCTCATCGCCGCGCTGCCGGGCCTGGAGCGCGAGCTGTTGATCCTCGCCTGGCTGGCCAGCGTCTCGGGCCTCGACTATCCGTCACCGAGCATGGCTCAACACGTCGTCTCGCTGTCGCCGACCACTTCGTTCGGCGTGTCGTACTGGCCCGAGCCGGCGGTCAAGACGCTCACCAAGAAGGACCGCACGGTTCCACTTCCAACTACCTTCAGGCCGATGATGCTCGCGGCATCGGCGCGCGACGGCGACGCTACTTGGATCGACGAAGTCGTGGCGCCGGGGCTCGGCGGACCACCCGTAGCCACGCTCGAGCCCACGCCTCTGGGACCCAAGTGGTGGGGGACCTCGAAGCTGGTCGAAGCGGTCGCCTATCCCGTCGACATCCCGGTCACGGCCAGGCGCATCACGCAGAGCCTCTCGCCGTTCCTCTGCCGTTGGTGCGGGGAGGCAATAGCGAGTCGACACTGTCCGTTCTGCGGGCTCGACGCCGCCGAGAAGGCACTTTCCGGGGGAGCCGCATGAATCCACGTCAGCGCCGCGGCGCGCTGCTTCTGACGCTCGCGGTTGCCGGCGCGGTCGCGGTGTTCTTCTCGGTGTCCAGCTACGTCGCCGAGGTGCGGCGCGAGACCGGACCCAAGCTGACCGTGTTGCAGCTCAACACCGACGTCGAGGCCTTTCAGCCGCTCCCCGCCGAATCCGTCGAGCAGGTCGAGATTCCCGAGAAGTACGTTCCCGCCGGCGCTCTCAGCGAGCAGGACCTGCTGCAGGAGACCCTGGTGCCCGAGTCCGACCTCCCCGCAGGCACGATCCTCCAGGAGGGGGTTCTGGGGACGCCGCCGGCTCTCAAAGAGGGCGAGCAGGAGCTCGCCATCACCGTCGACGCCGAGACCGGCGTGGCCGGCAAGCTCTTCCCCGGGGCGCGTGTGGACATCTACGCGAGCTTCCGTGCGGGCGGCGAGACCGGAAGCGCGGCCAAGGAGGACTGCTCGATGCTGCTGGTCTCAGACGTGACGGTTCTCGAGGTCGCAAGCGAGCGCCCCGATCCCGACGAGGCCGAAACCGAGGTCACCGACCCCCAGACCATCCTGCCGGTGACCTTCGCCCTGCCGCCGGAGCTGGGCGTGCAGCTCGTGTACGCGGAGAGCTTTGCCGAAGAGGTTCGGCTTGCAGTCCTCGCCGCGGCCGGCAACATCGATGACGACACCACCGGGCCCGTGGGCTCCGAGGGCGCGGAGACCCCGGTGCCGGGCCGGTGCTCGCTGCCGCCGGGGCTGAACTTCCAGGGTCCCGAGGATTCCGAATGAGCTACAACGTGCTTCTCGGCATCCCCGGGGCCGCGCTCGCAGGCCAGGCCGCCGACCTGATGGCGGAGGACGGCGATCTCGCGGTGGTCGCGACCGCCGTCGAAGCGGGCGAAGTCATGGATCAGCTCAGCTCCGAGCCGATCGACGTGGTGGTGTTGCACGAGGACATCGGCCCGCTTCCGGTCATGGACCTGGCGCGTGAGGTCGGCCAGCGCTATCCACAGGTCAGCATCGTGTTGGTCGTTGCCGATCGCACTCCCGACGTTCTCCGCTCGGCGCTGCAGGCGGGGGCGCGCGACGTGCTGGCTCTTCCTCTGAGCTTCGAGGAGCTCCAGGGCGTCAAGTCGGCCGGAGCCTGGGCCCAGCAGCTGCGCGAGCGGGCGAGAGGGGAGACCGCCGGCGGAATGAGCCTCGGCGTCGGCGGCCAGATGATCACGGTCGCCGGGGCCAAGGGCGGTTCGGGTTGCTCGACGATCGCGCTGCATCTTGCGCTGGCCGCGGCGAGTGTTGGGCGCGGCCGGTCGGTCTGCCTCGTCGACTTCGACCTGCAATCGGGTGACATCGGGGTGATGCTCGATCTCACTCATAGGCGCAGCGTGTTCGACCTGCTCGATGTCGCTCACGAGTTGTCGCCGCGCGTTCTCGAAGACACGCTCTACGTTCACCAATCGGGGCTCAGGGTTCTGCTGGCTCCCGAGGACGGCGAACAGGAGGAAGACGTAACGGCCCCCGCGGCTCGCCGCATCCTCGGCGCGTTGAAGTCCAATTTCGATGTGGTGGTCGTGGATGTCGGCTCGATAGTGACCGAGGCGAACGCCGTGGCGGTCGACATGGCCGATCGCGTGCTGATGATCACCACTCCCGACGTTCCCTCGCTGAGGGCCGCCAATCGTCTGCTCGGACTGTGGAACCGCCTAGAGATCCGCGACCCGAAGTCCAACAAAGGAGACGAGGTGCTGATCGTGCTCAACCGCGCGCACCGTGACTCGGAGGTACAGCCCGATCTCGCACGCAAGGTCCTCGAGGCACCCCTCGCGCACGCGGTGCTGCCGTCGGGCTTCCGCGACCTCGAACCGGCGCTGAACACGGGAGTGCCGGCCCGGCTGGCCGAGGGATCGTTGCGCAAGTCCATCGTCGCTTTGGCCGGCGAGATGGGTCTGCTGCCGGTCGGGGGCGAGAAGCGAGGCCGGGCCAAGGCGGGACAGCCGCGCCGGCTGCTGGGTCAGAGCGGGCAGGCCTCGGTCGAGACCGTGGGACTGACCTCGCTCATCGTCATCCTTGCGCTGTTCGCCTGGCAGATGGTGATCGTGGGAGTCACTTACGTGGCCGCGGGACACAGCGCACGCGAAGGGGCCAGGGCGTTGTCCGTGGGCGAGGATGTCGGCGGCACCGTGCGCGACGAGACCAACTCGATCTGGCGCGACGACCTCGAGATCGACGAGGGCGATGACTTCGTAAGGGTGACGCTCCAGGTGCCCCTCATCGTTCCCGGCGTCAACAGCCCGTTTGAGATCAACGCTCGTTCCGGCGCCGTGCTCGAGGACGAGCCCCTTCCCGATGCATTCGAGACCGAGGTCCCGGCACCGACGCCCGAAGGCGAGGACGAGTCATGAGGCGGAGGCAAATGAACCCCAGGAGGACGTACGGCCAGCGCGGCAGCGCATCGCTGGAGACGATCGGCATGCTGCCCTATCTGCTGCTGGCCGCGCTGTTCGCGTGGCAGGTGCTGGTGGCGGGCTACATCGCGGTCAACACCGAGAACGCGGCGCGCAACGGCAGCCGCGTAGAGGGGCGGGGTGGTGACGGCGAGGCCGCGGCGCTTGACGCGCTTGCGCCCTTCCTCAGAGAAGACGCATCGACGACGGTGGACGGTGAGGAAGCCACGGTGACGGTGAAGATTCCGATCGTGTTGCCGCAGATCACAAGCGAGAACTTCACCATCACGCGCACGGCCACGCTGCCGGCGACCGACCAGTAGGGATCGAGAGGGAGCCGTTTTGGGACTGAAGGATCGGATAGCCGCCGACAACCTCGATCAGGATGTAGTCAGCGCGAGCGAGAAGCACACGGTCGCGCTGTACCGGCGCAAGCTGCTCGAGGAAGTCGATCTCAACGAACTCGCGACCCTCAGCCACTCGCAGCGCCGCGCTCGACTGGAGCGCGTGGTCGGGCACATCCTGACGCGCGAGGGTCCCGTGCTAACGACTGCGGAACGGTCGTCGCTGATCCGCCAGATCGTGGACGAGTCGTTGGGCCTCGGTGTGTTGGAGCCCCTCATCAACGACGCGACCATCACCGAGATCATGGTCAACGGCCCCGCCGATATCTGGATCGAGCGCGACGGGCGGTTGGAAAAGGTCAACGCCCGCTTCGCCGACGAGCATCAGCTCTACCTGACGATCGACCGCATCGTCTCGGCCGTTAACCGCCGCGTAGATGAATCGAGCCCGATGGTGGACGCGCGGCTCCCCTCGGGCGAGCGCGTCAACGTAATCATCCCTCCGCTTGCGCTCACCGGGCCCACGCTGACGATCAGGCGTTTTCCTCGCGCCTACAAGCTGCGGGAGCTCATGGACCTCGGCGCAATGGACGAGCCCATCGCGCGGCTCATCAGCTCGTTCGTACAAGCCCGCGTCAACATCATCGTGTCGGGTGGAACCGGGACCGGAAAGACGACCTTGCTGAACGCGCTGAGCGAGTTCATCCCCGCAGGCGAGCGCATCGTTACGATCGAGGACTCCGCCGAGCTTCAACTCAAGCAGCCGCACATCATCTCGCTCGAGGCCCGGCCCTCGAACGTCGAGGGCAAGGGCGAGGTCACGATTCGGGATCTGGTCCGGAACTCGCTGCGAATGCGACCCGATCGCATTCTCGTCGGTGAGGTCCGCGGCGCCGAGACGCTCGACATGCTCCAGGCAATGAACACGGGTCATGAGGGATCAATCGCCACGTTGCACGCCAACTCGACCGAAGACTCGATCGTTCGTCTCTCCACCCTCGCGTCGATGAGCGATCTGAACGTTCCCTACGACGCGCTGAGAGATCAGGTCAACAGCGCCATCGACGTAATCGTCCAGCTGGTGCGCACGGCGGATGGCCGGCGCAAGATCTCGGAGATCGCGGTAGTGGCGTCCCAGCGACGCGAGAAGTTTCGACTGGCGATCGTCGCCGCCTTCCAGAGCGACCCGATCGGACCGGACCGCAAGGTGACCGGTCGCTTCGCGCACTTCCCGTTGCCACCCTCGATGCTCCGCCGGCTCGAGCTGGCAGGCATGGAGATCCCGCCTGAGTTCGCCGAGGCCGCCGAGGCCGAGGTTGCACCGGAACGAGAGGCCACCTGATGGACGATCCTCAGATTGCGCTCGCGCTGCTCGGGTTCACCATGGTGGTGGCGGTCCTCGCCTTGCGGCTGTTCCTGCGCGATCGGGCCGAGCGGGCCGCGATGGCCGACCGGAGCGCTCTCGAGCATGCCGAAAGGCGCGCCTCGCGACTTCGCTACCGGATCGACCGGCGCCTCCTCCGTTCGCCGGTCGGCCGGTCGCTCGGGTTGCGAATCGGCTCGGCCGGAGTCCGATTGATGACCGTCGACTTCGTGACGCTGTGCGTCGCAGCGTTCGCGCTCGGGACGATCCTGATCGACGTCTTCGCGCCGCTGTGGCTCGCGGTAGCGGGAGGAGCGCTTTGCGTGCGCGCGTGTTTCGCGTGGATCGAAAAGCAGCGAGAGAAGCGTCGGCTGGCCTTCGTCGCGCAGCTACCCGAGGTGGCACGTCTGATGTCGAACGCTTCGAGCGCGGGGCTCGCCATTCGCGCCGCCATCGACATGGCGGCCGAGGAGCTGGACGAGCCTGCCTCTTCCGAGCTCGGACTCGTCAGCGAGGAGCTCTCGCTCGGACAATCGGTCGGTCGGGCCTTGCAGAACCTCGAAGAGCGCATGCCCTCGCGCGACGTCGGGGTGCTGATATCGACGCTGGTCATCCAGCAGCGCTCGGGCGGAGACCTCGTCAACGCGCTGCAGGACATGGCCGACACGCTCGACCAGCGAAGGGACCTGACGCGCGAGATCAGAACGGTCATGGCGGGTTCGGTGTTCACCGGCTACATGGTGGCCGGGCTCGGGGCCGTCACCGTTCTGCTCATGAACGCAGTCACCCCCGGCGTGCTCGACGATCTGACTTCGTCGTTACCGGGACTGATCGCGCTGGGCTTCGCCGGGGGCCTCTATGCGATCGGGTTCGTGCTCATCCGCCGGGTCACGAGGGTCGAGGTCTGATGAATCCAGTTCTCGCCGGCGGGGCCATGACCACCTGCTTGCTCGTCGCTACCTGGGGCTGGCGGCTACTGCGCGACCGCGGGCCCGCGTCGCGTCTCGAGAGAGAGACCCACGGTGCTCATCGAACGGAGGCCCGGAGAAGCCTCGTGGGCAGGCTCTACGACACCCTCGGAGATCACTTTGCCCCCCGCGTGATGCGCGGCCTGAGCGAGAGCAAGCGCGCCTCGATCACTCGCAAGCTCAATGCCGCCGGCCGGCCGGGGGGCATGACGGTCGAGGGCTACGCCGGCCGCAAGGCCGGCTACACGATCATCATGGGAGGCGCGGGACTGTTGTTCGCCGTGCGCGGGAGCTTCCTGCTCGGTGGGTTGTTCATCGTCTTCGGCTGGTTCTACACCGACCTGTGGCTGGGCGGCGTGGCCCGGGCGCGGCAATCGCGCATCGAGCACGACCTGCCCGACTTCCTCGACATCCTTGCGGTGACGGTGGCCGCGGGCGTGGGCTTCCGCTCGGCGCTGGGGCGCGTGGCCGACGCCCTCGAGGGCCCTCTCAGCGAGGAGCTCATGACCGCGCTGCGTCAGATGGAGCTGGGCATGAGCAGACGCCAGGCCCTCGAAGGGATCAAGGACCGCAACACCTCGGAGTCGCTCAACCAGTTCGTTACCGCCCTGCTGCAGGCCGAGGAGCTCGGCGTGCCACTGGCCGACGCGCTCGGCCATCTGGCGGAGGACATGCGGCGCTCCTTCTACCAAGGCGCGCGCCGCCGCGCCGCCAAGGCCGCCCC
This sequence comes from Actinomycetota bacterium, assembly GCA_050693975.1. Lineage (GTDB taxonomy): Bacteria > Actinomycetota > CADDZG01 > CADDZG01 > WHSQ01 > WHSV01. Next base: position 7,240 of record JBOGWV010000065.1, on the reverse strand, counting down.
GCGCGTGAGCTTGATCGTGTCCACCGTCATAGTTCCCGGCGCGATCATCCTGATCATCGCCTCGGTGATAGCCGGAACCGACGTTGACTTTAGGAATCTGTTCGGTGCATGAGCTCGAGCGCGAGACTGGGATGTCCATGGAGCGCGTCGGTGGGCTCTGCAGGCTGATCTTCAACTTCCGGCTGATCGCGCTGACCGTCGTCGTGTTGTGGATCCCATCTCGGCTGGAGGACTTCGGCCTGCTCCTCGGCATCCTCGGCATCGCCGCGCTGACCTCGTTTCTGCCGATCGTGTTCTGGGAGCGCTTCGGGTCGGTGCTACTGCGCCATCCCGCTTATCTCGTGTGCGACCTGTTCATCGCGATGGGAATCCTGACCCTCACCGGAGCGGAGAGCCCGTTCTTTTACTTCACACTCGGAACCGCGCTGCTGGCGGGCGTTCTGTACGGATGGACGGGGGCCGCTGTTCTTTCGGTTGCCATCCTGGCCTTCTACTGGGCGGGGCTGTATCTGAGGGCGGAGGCGGGAGAGGTCGGAACCTTTCAGCTGATCGTCGGGCTACCCGCCCTGTATCCGCTCTGCGCGACCGGAGGAGCCGCGGTTAGGAACCTGCTCGATCGTCAGGCGCGGACCGAGGCCAGGCTCGCCGAGGCCGAACGCTCGACCGTGATCGAGCGCGAGCGGGCCCGCCTGGCGCGCGAGATGCACGACTCGCTGGCGAAGACCATCCAGGGAATCTCGTTGACGGCGAGCGCGCTTCCCGCGTGGGTGCGCAGGGACCCCGATCGGGCGGCATCCGAGGCCGGACAGGTTGCCCGCGCCGCGAAGCTGGCGTCGGCCGAGGCCAGAGAGCTGTTGACCGACATGCGCGCGGACATGCTCGACGTGCCGCTGGGCACCGCTGTGTGCGCCTTCGCCTCTACCTGGTCCGATCGCACCGGCATCGCGCTGGTCTGTGACGCCGACGAGAACTGCGACGCGGCCCCCGAGACGCGCTGGGAGCTGTTTTCGATCGTGCGAGAGGCCGTGCGCAACATCGAGCGTCACGCGTATGCCGACAAGGTACGGCTGGGCCTCGAGGCCGCGGCAGGCGAGATCGTCTTGAGCGTGGACGACGACGGGCGGGGCTTCGACGTCCTCGACGACCTCTCCGAGCTCCGCCACGGCGGCCATTTCGGGATCATCGGCATGTGCGAGCGCGCCGAGCGCGTCGGCGGCCGCTTGGAGGTTGCATCGGCGCCGGGCGAGGGCACGACCATGAGAGTCGTCGTGCCCCGGGCAACCCCGCGCCCCAGTGAAAACGGGAGGCGGACGCCATGATCAGAGTTCTCATCGTCGACGACAACGCGGTGTTGAGGCGCGGGGTGGTGAGCCTGCTGGAGGTCGCCGACGGAATCGAGGTGGTGGGCGAGGCCGGGACCGGCAAAGAGGGCATCGCGATGGCCAAGGAGCACAAACCCGACGTCGTCCTACTCGACGTGCGCATGCCGGTGATGGACGGAATCGAGGCCGCCGGTCCTCTGAGCAAGATGGCGAGGGTGATGATGCTCACCTACTCCGAGGACGAGGAGCGGGTGTCCGGCGCGATCAAGGCGGGGGCGTCGGGCTACCTGGTGCACGGCCGCTTCACGCCCGACGAGCTGACTCGGGCGGTGACCGACCTGGCGGCCGGTCACAACGTCATCTCCCCGTCGGTGGTGTCGGTGGTGTTCGATGCGCTCCGGGAGGGCCCGGCGATGGCCGAGCGGGAGGGGCCCGCGCGGCTGACCGAGCGCGAGGCCGAGATCATGAACCTCCTGGCGCAGGGCCATTCGAACGGCGCCATCGCCACCGAGCTGTTCATCTCAGAGAAGACCGTCAAGAACCATATCAACCGCATCTACGCAAAGCTCGGCGTCACCAACCGGGCCGAGGCCATCGCCTCGCACCTGGGAGTAACCAGATGAGGCTTGCGAGCGGGGGGGCCCAGGCCCCATTTGGGCCCGGCCCAGGCGCTCAAATGGGCCTTGGGACCCTCGAAGGAGCGCCCCCCAATCCCTAACCTGAGTCCTGTCAAAGCGTAATGAAAGCGGCAACGGCAGGACTTACCGGGCCCCAGGCCCAGAAGGAGGAGGTAGCAATGGAGGATCTGGCGATTCGCACCTACGTCGCACTCCAGGACGCCCCGCTGCGCCTGCGAGAGACCCTCGACAGCGAGGACGGGCAGACCGCGGCCGAGTACGTCGGCATCCTTGCCTTCGTCGCCGCCGTCGTCGGCGTCATCATCGCGGCCAACTCGAGCATCGGCTCGGCCATCGTCTCCAAGATCACGACCATCATCAGCGGCATCGGCGGCGGCGGAGCTTAGACCGCATTGGCGCCGACTCGCCTCAAGGGCCACGAAGAAGGACAGGTCATGCCTGTCCTTCTCGTGTTGTTCACGGCCCTTCTTGCGGCCGGCGCCATCCTGTTTCAAGTAGGCCGCGCCGCGGGGCTCTCGGCAACGGCACAGACCGGCGCCGACGCCGCGGCCGCGGCCGCGGCCAAGGACCTGCGTACGCAACTCCTCGACATGGCCTCACGGCTGGGGTTCTCGGACCTGGCCCTGGTCGACGAGGGGCGCGTCTGCGCGGCGGCGAACGACTACGCATCTCTGAACGACTCGACCGTCACCTCGTGTGACCTGGAGGGCCTCGAGGTGCAGGTGGCGGTCGTGACGAACGAGAAGCTCGGCGAGGACGCCGAGGTGCTCAACGCCGAGGACTTCGAGGGCGCCGAGGTGTCGCGCGCCGAGCTCGACGCGCAGCCGCTCGTCTACACCGGCGGAATCCCGAACCTCGGAATCAGTGGGAACAGCGGAGCGGGACGAATCCCCGGCGCGGACTGGAAGGAGTTCAAGGAGGACTTCGCGACCGGCCCCCTGGACATCGTTGCGCTCGGCAGCTTCCTTCAGGCGCACGGCTTCCAGGTTGGGGAGCATCCGGCCTTCGGTGGCGTTGCGCCGGTGCACACCGACGGCTCGTGGCACTACCGCAGCGGCGCCATCGATGTGAACTTCGGAGCCGGCGAGAGCGCTTCGGAAAAGGCCGCCATCACCCCGCTTATCTCGTACATCACCGAGTTGGGCTACGGGGTGATCTGGCTATCAGAGGGTCACTTCGACCACGCTCACTTCGACCTCGGGGGAGCGCGCGCCGGGATCGTGGGTGACTTCGCCGGGAGCATGTATGGACCCTCGGTCTTCGAGATCAGCTTTATCCCCATCGAAGACTAGTAGGGTCGGGCTCCATGAGTAATCGTGCTGTGGCGGCGCGCTTCGGGGGCGCTGCCCCCCGCCGATTGATCACCGCGCTCGCGCTGACCCTCGGCTTTGCTTTGCTGCTTGTCCCACTCGGTGCTGAAAGTTCGGCCCAGACCGATGACGAGACTCCGCCCGCTCTGCTCTTGATCCTGGACTCCTCCGGTTCGATGAACGCGAGCGACGGAGCCGGAAGCACCAAGATCCAGGGGGCCAAGGCGGCGCTCAACGGAGTGGTAGACGCGCTGCCGGAAGACTCGCTCGTGGGGCTGCGAGTCTACGGTCACCGGGTTCCCAACACCGACAAGCAGCGAGGATGCAAGGACACCGAGTTGATTGTTCCCGTCGGCCCCCTCGACCGGGGTGGGATGAAGCAGAGGATCGCGTCCTTCGACGCCAAGGGCTTCACCCCGATCGGACTGTCGCTGCGCAAGGGGGCCGCGGACCTGCCCGCCACCGGTGACCGCACGATCGTGCTCGTGTCGGACGGCATCGACACCTGCGCTCCGCCTCCGCCGTGCAAGGTCGCCAAGAAGCTCACGAAGCAGGGAGTCGATCTTCGAATCGACACGGTCGGCTTCCAGGTCGATCCGCAGGCGCGCAAGGAGCTCCAGTGCATCGCTCGAGTGGCCGAGGGGAGCTACGTCGACGCGAACTCGTCGGCGGAGCTGTCGGACCAACTAGCGCAGCTTTCGTTGCGAGCGCTGCGCAAGTTCGAGACCAGCGGGACCGCGGTGACCGGCGGTACTTCGACCTCGGACGCGCCCGCACTTGAGTCGGGGCAGTTCACCGATTCGATCTCGCCGGGCGAGAGCCTCTACTACGCGGTGGATCTCGCCGAGGGGCAGTCGCTGGGCGCGTCGGTGGCGACGGTTGGCGAGATCAACTTCCTCGGCACGCTCGACCTCACGCTGACCAACCCGTCCCAGGAGTTCGTCGCCAACGACGCCGCGGTCTCGACTGGCGAGAGCCTGCAGTCCATCTCGGTGGTAACCGAGACCATTGGTCCCGCGGCAACCGCACCGGTGATGCAGGTGCCGGGCGCCTATCACCTGAATCTGTCGCTCGACTCGCAGGGCGATCCCGCGGAGGAGTATCCCATCGAGATGCTCGTCGAGGTCACCGGCGAGCCGGTCGAGCCCTCACCGACGGAGCAGCCAGATACCCGCGGCGGAGGAGATCCGAGCTCCGCCGCGGGTGACGACTCGTCGAGCGGCAACACGATGATGCTGATCATCGGAGGGCTCGCATTCGGGCTCCTTGGCGCGGCCCTGGGGGCGATAGCGGGCCGCAGGTTGGTGGGGACGAGATGAGGGGCCCGGTTCTCTTTCTTGCCTCGCTCCTTCTTGCCACGTTGGCGAGAGTTGGTGTCGCTCCAGCTGCGGCGGCCCAGCAGGGCTCTCCGGTAAAGGGCGGCGGCAGCTTCACCGAGGCCCCGGCGGTGGAACCCGGTGGCTATTCGGACTCGATCCGGATGTCCGAGGAGCTGTTCTACGCGGTCGAGCTCGCCGAGGGCCAGGCTCTCAAGGTGTCCGCCAAGCTGCTTGGCCAATCGAACGTCGGGTTCGACTCTTTCGCAATCGCCCAGCTGCAGGTCTATAACTCACTGCGGGATCGCTGGCTGACCAACGCGATCGAGGGTTTCGACGGGGCCGCTGACTCGGCGAAGTGGAGCCTGAAGACGGCCGAGGTCGGCAACGAAGTCAGTCCCGATGCGGAGTTCTTCGCTCAACCCGGGACCTATTACTTCTCGTTGCGCTTCACGCGCACCGTGGGCACCGAGCGATCCAGCCCGATCTTCAAGCGGGAGTTCAAGTCCCGGCTCCAGGTGAAGGTCATCGGACAGTCGGTCGCTCCCAGCCCCACGGCGACGCCGCCGCCGCCCCCCGAGGAGACCGTCGACCCCCCCGCCGCGGCCCCCCCGAGCGACACGACCGGCTCCGAGGGGGACACCCCCTATCTGCGCGTTTACCTCATGACTTTCCTGATCGGCCTGCTGGTCGGCTTCGCGATCGTCGCGATCAGAGCCTTCACCGGCCGCCGCCCACCTCCCGCAACCGAACGCAGCGCCTAGTGTGAACCGTTAGGCGTGGGTGCTGTTGGTCAGGCCTCCATCGACCATCAAGGTGGTGCCGGTTAGATAGCTCGCTCGCGCCGACGCGGCGAAGGCAACCACGTCGCCGAACTCCTCGATGCGCCCGTAGCGGCGCAGGGGGATGACGTCCTTGAACTCCTGAGCCACCTGATCGGGGGTCTTACCCGTCTGTTTCGCTTTGTTCGAGTCGAGAGCCTCGAGGCGCGCGGTCTGAATTCGACCCGGCGCTACACACAGGACGCGGACGCCGCTCGGACCGAGCTCTTTGGACATCGTCTTGGCCATCCCGACCACCGCGGCGCGCATCATGTTCGACAGCAGCAGCCCTCCGATGACCTCTTTGGTCGACGACGACGTCAGAAAGATGATTACGCCGGTGCCGCGGGCCTTCATCGCCGGGAGCACGGCCTGGGCCAGCCGCCATGCGGACGCGGTGGTCAGTGCGAAGGCGCCCCGCATCACTTCGTCGTCGGTTTCTTCGAACTGCCCTGGGGGTGGCCCCCCTCCGTTGGAGACGAGGATGTCGACCGCTCCCAGCTCGTCCGCGATGTCGGCATGGCCCGCTTCGATGGCAGCGCGGTCCGTGACGTCGAGTGGGACCGCGATGCAGCGGGATCCCGACTCCTTCTCGATCGCCGCCGCAGTTTTGTTGAGTGCGCCGGCGTCCCGAGACGAGATCGCCACGACGGCCCCCTCACGCGCCAGCGATGTAGCGGAGGCCCTGCCCAGCCCCGAGGAGCCTCCCAGCACCCAAGCCACCTTGCCCGTCAAGCCAAGGTCCACGTCCTCACCCCATCTCGATAATGGTCTTTCCGTAACCATCGTTGGATGCCATGTGCTCGTAGGCCGCGGGCGCCTCGTCGAGCTTGAAGGTCTTGTCGCGCACCACCTCGAGGGCACCCGAGCCGATCAAGGGCGCGATCTCCCGCTCGAAAGCCCTGGTGGCCAGGATCTTTTCGTGGTCGGGGCGGGCGCGGAGTGTGGTTCCGCGCAAGGTCAGGCGCTTGCGCATCAGAGCGCCGAGGTTCAACGTGGCCTCGGGTCCGGCGAGCAGGCCCACGATCACGATGCGGCCATTCGTCCGGCACACCTCGACGTCCGTGGCGACGTAATCGCCGCCGATGAGGTCGATCACGACGTCGACCTCGCCGATGTCGTCGGCCATGGCATCGCTTGCGAGGACTCCGGAATCGAGACCGATCGCGCGGGCGCGTTCGAGCTTGTCGGGCGTCCTCGACGTGCCGACGATGGTTGCACCCAGGGCGCGCGCCACCTGCACCGCGGCGGTTCCCACCCCGCTGCCCACGCCGTGGATCAGAACGCGCTCGCCGGGCCGCAATCCACCTTTGGTCACCAGCGCGTCGTGAGCAGTGATGTAGGCCTCGGGCACTCCGCCCGCGGCGACGAGATCGACCCCCTCCGGCACGAGCGCGCAGAGGTCCTGGCGGGTGACGAGGTGCGTCGCGTGGCCGCCCCCGCCGATGATTCCGAAGACGCGCTCGCCTCCGGAGAACGAGGTGACGCCGGAGCCCGTGGCCGCGACGGTGCCTGCGAACTCCAGGCCGGGGACGTCGGCGGGCCAGCCCGGCGGAGCGGGGTGGGCGCCGTGAACCTGCAGCAGGTCGGCCCGGTTGAGGCCCGCCGCCGCGACCTCGACCAGCACCTGGTCGCCCTCCGGAGCTGGCGTGGGTCGGTCCTCGACGCGAAGCTCGCCGTTTGCGATAACGAGCGCCCTCACTTGTCTGCGCGATCGTCGAGACGATCGCTTCCCTCGCCCTCGCCTCCCACCCACGAGGAGCCGTCGGCGTAGCCCTCTCGTTTCCAGATCGGCACCGTGGACTTGATCGTGTCGATCATCCAGCGACAGGC
>JBOGWV010000064.1:0-18931 GCA_050693975.1 Actinomycetota bacterium | reverse complement strand
CGCTCCCCTCGAGAATCGGTTCGACCATGTGGGCGAGCTCCTCCGGTGCGTACTCGCCGTCGGCGTCGCAGAACGCGACCGCGCATGCATTGCGCTCGACGGATTCGGTTAGGCCCCACCTCACCGCGTAGCCGAGCCCCCGGTTTCCCGGCAGGTTGATGACCTCGGCCCCCGCGCGACGCGCGCGCTCTGCGGTTTGGTCGGTGGAACCGTCGTCGATCACGAGACAGGTAACGGGGTGACCCAACACCTCTCTTGGTGCGCGTCTCACCATGGAGGCGACGGAGTCCTGTTCGTTGTGAGCCGGCATGAACAGCACCACGGGCTGGGCCTCGCGCTGCCGGCCACTCTCCTGCCCACGGTCATCGACTCCTCGAGCTGCGTTTCGCCGCGGCGCGTCGGGCGGGTCTCCCGGCGGTGGCAGACGCAATCGACCCAGCGCGCTGGGCGAAGGCACGAACAGAGCCACGCCTCCGGTGATGAGTGAGTACGCGGTCTTGACGGCGTGCGCGGTCAGCGCCGCGGCGAGGGCGGGAGCGGCGTCGAAGCCGAGTGCCACGAAGGCTGCCGTTGCTGCGGCCTCGTAAGTGCCCAGTCCGGCGGGTGCGACGGCGACCACCTGCGCGACGATCGTCACCGCGGTCACGAGCACCGCGTCCGCGAAGCCAACCTCGAGCCCGGCCCAGTGCGCGGCCTGCCACAGCATCACGCTCTCCAGCACCCAGCCCGAGGTCGCGGCTAGGGCGATGAGCGGCACCGAGCGTCCGAGGCGCAGCGAGCGTGAAACCTCGAGCCGGCGAAGCCACCACAGTCCCCCGGCCCAGATCGCCGCCACGGGAACCAGCAGAAGCCGGCCCCAGCCACCCACCAGACCATCGACCACCTGCGGCCCGAGGAGGGCCGCCAGACCGACTACCGCAAAGATGTCCGATGCCCGCAGCATCACCGTGGACGCCGTGGCTGCGGCCATCGAGACATCGGTCCTGCGCACCACGCTCGTGACCCGCAAAGCCTCGCCGAGGCGGAGCGGCAGTACGTGGTTCCCGCCGAGGGACACGTGGATGGCGGCAAGCGCGTGACCGAAAGAGAGGCCGGGCACCAGCCGAGCCCATACGACGCTGCGGATCAAGAAGGCAGTCGCGTAGGCTCCCAGCGCGAGCACGATGCCGAACGGTTGGCCGGCCGCCGCGCGCCAGGTGCGCTCGAGGACTGCGCCGTCGACGGCCTTCGCGATGAACGCGATGCTGAGCGCGAGGACGACCGCCCCCGCCGCCCATGCGATCCGCTTGTTGGACTCTCCCGGCCTCCGCATCCGATCCTCTCCGCCCCCTTCGGGGCCTACCTGATGTAACTCGTTCGTTGGGCCCGACTCCTGAGGTTAGGGTGACCTTACCAAGAAGCCACTAGGAGGTTGGATGAACCCGAAGTCGGGGATCGTCGTCGTGGCGCTGGCCCTGGTCGCGTCGCTCACCGCGTGCGACTCGGGTCGCGACGCGCTGACCATCTATTCGGGGCGGGACGAGGCCCTCATCGGTCCCCTGCTCGAGCAGTTCTCCGAGGAAAACGACATCGCCATCGACGTTCGCTACGGCGACTCGGCCGACCTTGCGTTGCTTATCTCGGAGGAGGGTGAGAACACCCCGGCCGACGTCTTCCTGTCTCAGTCCCCCGGAGCGGTGGGATTTCTTGCGACCCAGGACCTGCTCGGCGAGCTCTCGGAGGATGAGCTCTCGGCCGTGGACCCACGCTTCGAATCCAACGATGGGCGCTGGATCGGTCTCTCCGCCCGCCAGCGCGTGCTCGTCTACAACGAGGAGCTGGTCGCGGAGGACGAACTGCCCGATTCGGTGCTCGACATGACCGACGAGCGGTACGCAGGCGATGTGGCGCTCGCTCCCACCAACGGCTCCTTCCAGGACTTCGTCACGGCGATGCGCCAGATCGAAGGTGAGGAGGTTGCCGAACAATGGCTCACGGACATGGCGGCCAACGACTCACCCACCTACGCCGACAACTCTTCGATAGTGGATGCGGTCGCACGTGGTGAGATCCCGATGGGGCTCGTCAACCACTACTACAACTACCGCAAGCTCGACGAGGATCCCGACGCGCCCAGCCGCAACTACGTGTTCCCGCAGGGAGACATCGGCTCGCTGCTGATCGCGTCGACCGGCAGCATCATCTCGAGCACCGAAAGGCAGAAGGAGGCCACTGAGTTCATCGATTACCTGCTGACCGATGACGCTCAACAGTTCTACAGCGACGAGACCTTCGAGTATCCGCTGACCGAGGGTGTCGAGCCCTCCGCCGACCTCCCGCCACTCGAATCGCTCGAAACGCCGGACGTCGACCTGAACGATCTCGGGAATGGACTCCGGGAAACCGCAAGGCTCATCGAGGCCAGCGGGCTGCTCTAGCGTGGCCAAAGAATGAAGCGAGCGCCGGCCCTTGCCACGTTGGTGGTGGCCGTGGCGCTGCTCTTCCTCGCGCCCTTCGCCTATCTGCTCGTCCGTAGCATCGAGGGAGGCGGAGGGCTGCTCGAGGCTCTCACCTCCCCTAAAGCGCTCGCATCTCTAGGGCGGAGCATCGTGCTCGGCGGCGCGGTGTCGCTGGCGTCCACCGTCATCGGCGTCGCGACCGCCTGGTTGGTAACGCGCACCGACATGCCTGGCCGAAGGGTGTGGCGCCTGCTACTTCCGCTCCCCCTAGTGATCCCCTCGTACATCGGCGCATTCGTGATGCTGGCGGCCTTCGCTCAAGGCGGCCTGCTCGAGGCACTGCTCGGGCCACTCGGCGTCGGCGAGATCACCGCTTTCGGGGGCTTCACCGGTTCGTTCCTGGTGCTTAGCCTGTTCACCTTCCCCTACGTATACCTGCCGGTGCAGGCACGCCTACGCCAGTTGCCACCCTCATTCGAAGAGTCTGCGCGCCTGCTCGGGACGCGCCCCTTCAGGGCCTTCTTCTCGGTGGTGCTGCCCCAAACGCGCGGCGCCATTCTCGCCGGCTCGTTGCTCGTTTTCCTCTACACGATCAGCGACTTCGGCGTCGTTCAATTGATGCGCTACGACACGCTGACGCGCGTCATTTACTCGACGCGGCTCATCGACTCGATCACCTCGATTCGACTGAGCCTGATGCTCGGCATGCTGGCGATTCTCGTCGTCGTGACAGAGCGAATAGTCGCTCGTGGGGTTGGACCGGTGGATGCGCCCAGGGGCACCCGGCCGCTGCAGATTCCCCTGCGCCGGTGGCGAACGGCCGCTATCGCTCTGCTTTCGTGCGTAGTTGGGTTCTCACTAGTCGCGCCGGTAAGCGTGCTGGTGTGGTGGGCGTTCAGGGGTCTGGCTCGAGGGGATACCAACGGATCAAACCTCGTCGCCGACCTCTCGGACATGGCAGTCCCCGCGCTGAACACCTCGCTGGCGAGCGTCGCGGCGGCCGCCACGGCCATCGTCCTGGTAGCCCCCGTCGCCTACTTCACGATACGGAGGCCCGGCCGTCTCGGGAGCGTCGCCAACGCCGTCATCGTGGGCGGCTTTGCATTGCCGGGGTTATCGATCGCACTCGCGCTCGTGTACTTCACGCTTAGTGGGCCCTCGTTTATAGCCGGCATCTATCAAACGCTGCCGCTACTGGTGGTGGCCTACGTCGTCCACTTCGGTGCGCAGGCGATGGGGACGGCCCGAGTCGCGGTGAGTAGCGTGCCACGACGCGTCGAGGACGCTGCGCAGACCCTCGGCGTCAACAAACTGCAACGGGTGATGCGAGTCGAGTTGCCCTTGATGATGCCCGGGCTCCTTGCCGGGGCGGGCTTGGTGCTGATGTCGGCCATGAAGGAGCTACCGGCGACCCTGCTGCTCTCCCCGATCGGTTTCGAGACGTTGTCTGTGAAGATCTGGACGGGAACCCAGAGCGCGCTGTTCGCCGACGCGAGCCTGGCATCGCTCGTGTTGATCCTGACCTCGGGGGTTCTCACCTGGTGGCTGGTGATTCGGCGCAGCGACAGGCTCGTGTGACGCTACGCCTCGCTCTCGCTATGGCAGTGGCCGGACTCGTGTCCTTTGCCGCGGCCGCCGCGGGGCTCGACGTGCGGGCCTCCTATGGGGCGCGCGTGACCGGCGACGAGCCCTACTACCTGATCACCGCAATCAGCCTGGTGGAGGACCGCGATCTCGACGTCTCCGACGAGATCCGTGAAGACTCCTTTCGGCCGTTTCACGAGATCCCGCTCGACGAGCAGACCAGACCGCTCGAGGAAGGCCGGCGGGTCAGCCCGCACGACCCCTTACTGCCGCTGCTGCTCGCGCCCGCGGTCGCGCTCGGAGGATGGGTGGGGGCCAAGTTGTCGCTGGCCGCGCTCGCCGGTGGTCTCAGCGCGCTACTGGTGTGGATCGCCGTCCGCCGCTTCCGAGTGGGGACTGCGAGCGCCGCGCTCGCGGCCGTCGTGTTCGGCGCCTCCGCTCCCCTGGCGGTGTACGGAAGCCAGATCTATCCGGAGCTTCCGGCCGCGCTGTGCGTGGCGGTCGGCGTTGCGGCGCTGACCGGCCGGCTGAGGACGGGCGGCCTCATCTGTCTGGCCGTGAGCATCACCGCGCTCCCGTGGTTGTCCATCAAGTACGCGCCCGTCGCAGCGACTCTGGCGTTGATCGCGCTGGTGATGCTGGCGCGAGCGGGTCGGAGGAACGCGGCCGCGGCGCTCGGCGGAGGACTGGTCGTGATGGGGATCGCCTTCGTCGCGGCGCACCTCGTTCTCTACGGAGGCCTGACGCCCTATGCGGTGGGCGACCACTTCACGTCGGGGGAATTCGGGGTCGTCGGCAGCCGGCCCGACTACGTGGGTCGGTCCCGCAGGCTCGTGGGGTTGCTCGTCGATCGCGACTTCGGACTGGCGGCGTGGCAGCCCGGATGGCTGCTGGTCGTACCCGCGGTCGCCTCGCTCGCCCGAAACCGACCCCGCGGGTGGCAGGCGCTTGCGCTGCCGCTTTCGGTGGGTTGGCTCACCGCGACCTTCGTGGCGCTGACCATGCAGGGGTGGTGGTGGCCCGGCCGCCAGCTCGTGGTGGTGCTTCCGTGCGCCGTGATCGGAATTGCGTGGTGGGCGTCGCGTTCGGGAGTAAGGCTGGTCACCTTGGCCGCCGCGGGTGGCGTCGGTATCGCATCGCTGGCCTGGCTGATAGTCGAGGGACTCGATCGAAGACTGACGTGGGTGGTCGATTTCTTCACCACCTCGAACCCGCTGTATCGCGCTTGGAGATCCGTTCTGCCCGACTACCTCGACGTCACCTCTACCACATGGGTCCTGCACGGACTATGGATCCTGCTGCTGGCGCTGGTCGCGCTGTGGGCGTGGCGTTCGAATCCAGCTGCTACTCGACGGTGAACTCGGTGGCCATGCCATTCTGGAAATGGTTCTCGATCTCTCCGTCCTCCTGCTCGGCGATGTTGCAGAAGAGCACGTAGTTGGCCGGCTCGAGATCGAAGGTTCCCTCGCAGCTCTCCCCCGCGGGAAAGGCCTCGACTTCGCCGATGAAAGCCCCGGCTTCGAGCCCCTCCTCGTCCACCGTTTCTTCGTCGCCGAGCGGGAGGGACGCGGCGTCGTCGGCCCTCACAACCACCAGCTCGTGGGCGTCCTCACCCTCGTTGGAGACGTCGAAGGTGACTGCTCCGGCGGCGGCCGACTCGCTCTCGGGAGTCACGCTCCACTCGTCGAGGGTCACCGCGACGGTCGAGTCCGCCGCGGTGGAGTCGCCCACGGGTTCGCACTCCGCCACCGCCGAGGCGCTGCCCGAGCCGCTGGCCGAGCCGGTTCCGCTGCCTGAGCCCGACCCCGATCCCGAGGCCGAGCCGCCCAGGTCGCGCACACCCGCACCGTCGTCGTCCCCGCAGGCCGCAAGGCCCAACGCGAGCACGAGCAGCGCGGCTCCCAGCTTCGCGACCAGTCCAGTGCCCATGTGCGACTCCTTCACGTCTGGTGGTTTTCGTAAGGTCTGGCGAACAATGGCGGTTAGGTTACCCGAACTCAGAGGTGAGGCAAACGACACCCCGCAGGTTCGTTGAAGTGCCGTCCCGAAGCGGGTAACGTCCTCCCCAACACACATCCGACGGGCAATGGCGCTCCGCAGCAGCGGGGCGCTTTTTTTGTGGGCGCCGAGGGCGACTTCAGCTTGGAAAGGCCTTCTTAGTGAGTCAGCGCCGGTACGAAACGGAGCGTGACGCCTGTGGAATCGGTTTCGTCGCCGATGCCAACGGCCGGGCCTCGCGCGCCATCGTCGACGCGGCGATCGAGGCGCTCTGCCGGGTCAAGCACCGCGGAGCAGTGGCCGCCGACGCGTTAACGGGGGACGGTGCCGGCCTGCTACTGCCCCTCCCCCGCGCCATCCTTGCGACCGAGGGCAACAAGGACGCCGAAGCTGAGCGTCTGGGTGCCGCGATGGTCTTCGCCGACTCCTCGGACACGGCTCAGGGACGGCAGATCGTCGAGGCCGCGTGCGCCGCCGAGGACATCGAGTTCGTAGCCTGGAGAGTGGTCCCCACCGACGAATCGGCACTGGGCGAGCGCGCGCTCGGGGGCCGCCCGGCGGTAGAGCAGGCGATCGTGCTGCGTCCGCTCGGAACCGACCCGGACGAGGGCGAACGTCGCGCCTTCCGAGCCCGCCGCCGCGTCGAACAACAGGCGCGCGCGCAAAACGTTCGCCTGTACGTCGCCTCGTTCTCGTTTCGAACCATCACCTACAAGGGGCTGGTCGCCGCAGACCGGCTCGCCGACTTCTACCCGGACCTGACCGACGCACGCTACGAGGCTTGGTTCTCGTTGTTCCACCAGCGCTTCGCGACCAATACGACGCCCACGTGGGAGCGAGCACAGCCGTTTCGCTTCCTGGCGCACAACGGAGAGATCAACACGATCCGCGGCAACGTCGCCTTGACAAGAGCGCGTGAGGGCCGGCTCGGTTCCGCCGACCTTGCTCCCGAAGAGCTGCTGCGACCGGTCATCGACGAAGAGGGCTCGGACTCGGCGATCCTCGACGAGGCCCTCGAGCTGCTTGCGCGGGGGGGCCGGGATGTCCGTCACGCCGCGTCCATGCTCATACCGAGCGCGTGGCAGTCCGTATCCGATCTCGATCCCAGCGTCCGCGACTTCTTCCGCTACCACGCCTGTCTGGTCGAGCCGTGGGATGGTCCGGCGGGTCTGGTGTTTACCGACGGCGAACGAGTGGCTGCTGCACTCGACCGCAACGGGCTCCGGCCTCTGCGCGTTTCGATCTGCGACGACGGGCTTGTCGCTTGCTCGTCCGAAAGCGGAGCGGTGCCCACCAGAGGGCACGGACGGGTGCGCCGGCTCAAGATCGGGCCCGGCCAGGCCTTCTCCGTTGCCCCCTCCGAGGGCGGTGTGGTCACCGATGAAGAGATCAAAGCTCGGCTCGCCCGCCGCCGGCCCTATGGAGACTGGCTGCTCGAGCACATCGTCGAGGCCTCCACTGGAACACCGGTCGAGCCCTCCGGCGCCGATCTCACCGCTCGCCAGGTGGCCGCCGGTTTCAACAAGGAAGAGATGACCGTGGTCGTGCGTCCCATGGCGACCGAGGGGGCCGAGCCCACCTCTTCGATGGGCGATGACACCGCGCAGCCCTCGCTGGCTCAGTGGTCGCGGCCGGTGTTCAGCTTCGTGAAGCAACGCTTCGCCCAGGTGACCAACCCTCCGATCGATCACTTGCGCGAACGGCACGTCATGTCCATCTCGACGCGGCTGGGACCGCGCGGCCCACTTCTCAAGGAGAGGCCTGAGTCCGCGCGGCTGCGCGAGTATCCATCGTTCCTTCTCTGGCCGAGCGCGGTGGACGAACTCGCCGGACTTGAAGGCGGAGTCACGCTCGATTCGACCTTCGACATCACCGAGGGGCCAGACGGTCTCGAAAGCGCCTGTCGAAGGATCGCGCGGGAGGCAAGCGATGCAGTGCGCGAGGGCGGTCGTTTCGTCATCGTGTCCGACCGCAACACGGGAACCGAGCGCGCCGCCGTGCCGAGCGCTCTGGGCGCAGGCGCGGTTCACCACGCGCTCCTCGCGGCGGGTCTTCGATCGCTCGCCAGCATCGTGGTCGACTGCGATGACGCGCGCGAGACCCACCACGTAGCGGTCCTGTTGACCAACGGCGTCGATGCGGTTTGTCCGCGCCTCGCCCTGGAATCCATCGCCGAGCTGGCCAGGCGCGGTCGCCTCGGCGGCGAGGTGCCGGCGGAAGAGGCTCAGCGCAACTACTTCCACGCGATCGAGGATGGCTTGCTCAAGGTCATGTCGAAGATGGGAATCTCCACGATCGACTCTTACAGGGCGGCGCAGATCATCGAGGCGATCGGGCTCGGCGACGACGTAATCGAGCTGTGCTTCAAGGGGGTCGACTCGGTACTCGGCGGTTTGTCGCTTACCGAGTTGGGGGCCGACGTCTTCGCCCGGCACGAGGACGCGTACGCCTCCAAGCCGCAGCTGCCCAACCCCGGGCTCATCAAACACAAGAAGGGTGGCGACTATCACGCCACCAACCCCGGTGTGGTGGACGCGCTGCACGAGACGGTGGGCATCAAAGAAAAAGAGGAAGGGGACATGACGGCCGCTCACGCGCTTCAGCGCGCCGCCCGCGGTGACGACCCCGCCTACGCCCGCTACTCGGCCATGGTCAACGAGCGCCCGCCCAGCGAGCCTCGCGACCTTCTCGAGTTCGTGGCCGCCTCGGACCCCGTCCCGCTCGAGGAGGTCGAGCCCGCCGGCAACATCGCCCGGCGCTTCTCGACGGGGGCGATGAGCCACGGTGCGCTGAGCGCCGAGGCACACGAGACCCTGTCGATTGCGCTCAACATGATCGGCGGCATGGCGAACACCGGTGAGGGCGGCGAGGCCCCCGAGCGCTATCGCGACGAGCGCAACAGCGGCATCAAGCAGATCGCTTCGGGGCGCTTCGGCGTTACGCCGGCCTACCTCTCGTTCGCCAAGGAGCTTCAGATCAAGATGGCGCAGGGCTCCAAGCCGGGCGAGGGCGGTCAGCTTCCGGGAAAGAAGGTCTCCACCGAGATCGCCCGGCTGCGGCATACCGTGCCGGGGGTCGCGTTGATCTCTCCCCCGCCGCACCACGACATCTACTCGATCGAGGATCTCGCGCAACTGATCTTCGACCTCAAACAAGCGAACCCGCGGGCGGATGTGTCGGTGAAGCTGGTGGCCTCCGAGGGCGTCGGCACCATCGCGGCGGGAGTCGTGAAGGGGCTCAGCGACGTCGTGCACATCTCCGGCTCCGACGGTGGCACGGGCGCCAGCCCGTTGAGCTCCATCAAGAACGCGGGCCTGCCCTGGGAGATCGGGCTTGCCGACACGCAGCGCGCGCTGGTTACAAACGACCTGCGAGGGCGGGCTCGGTTGCGGGTCGACGGTGGCTTCAAGACCGGCCGCGATGTCGTCGTTGCAGCTCTGCTCGGAGCCGACGAGTTCAGCTTCGGTACCGCGGCTCTGGTCGCCGAGGGCTGCATCCTGGTTCGAACCTGTCATCGCGATACGTGTCCCGTCGGAATCGCGACGCAGAATCCCGAACTGCGAAAGAAGTTCGCGGGGACGCCGGAGATGGTCGCCCGCTTCCTGATGCTCGTCGCCGAGGAGGCGAGGCTGTTGCTGAGCTCGCTAGGGCTTCGCAGCATCGACGAGGCCATCGGGCGCTCCGACCTCCTGCGTCAGCGGCGGACGGGGAACCCTCGTCACGATTCGTTCGATCTCACGCCGCTCTTGTTCGACGCCGGCGAGAGCGAGCGCAGGTTCACCGGAGGGCTGGCGATCCAGAAGCCGCGCTCGGCGCTTGGCGACCGGCTTTACGACGACGCGATCGGCTCCCTGCGAGAAGGGCGAGAGATCGACGTCCACTACGACATCACGACCGCCGATCGGACGGTGGGCGCGCGCCTCGGCTGTGCAATCGACTTCGAGCTCGAGCGCGGGGCGGGCTCGGCCGGACCGCAGAACAAACGCGGCACAGGTGGCCGCGTACGCGCCACCTTCGAGGGCGAGGCGGGCCAGAGCTTCGGTGCGTTCCTGGCGGACGGGATCGAGTTGAAGCTGACCGGCGAGGCCAACGACTACGTCGGTAAGGGCATGGGAGGTGGCCGTATCACCATTCGGCCCCCGGCCAACGATGCGGGCCTGCCCTACCTCGTCGGCAATACCGTGCTCTACGGAGCCACGGGCGGATCGCTATTCGTTGCCGGACGCGCCGGTGAGCGTTTTGCCGTGCGTAACTCCGGTGCGGTCGCCGTGGTCGAGGGGGCGGGAGATCACGCCTGCGAATACATGACCTCTGGGGCGGTGGTCGTAATTGGTCCCGTGGGACGCAACCTGGGGGCCGGCATGAGCGGCGGCGAGGCCTACGTCTACGACACCGACGACGCGCTCGCCGCGTCCCTCAATCATCAACTCGTCGCGGCCTACGAGCCGACCGCGGGCCAGCTCGAGTCACTGAAGCGGGTGATCGGAAGGCACTACGAAGCGACCGGCTCGCCTCTCGCGGAGACCATCCTGGCCGACTGGAAGAACGCCTCGACGGCATTCAAGCGGGTTGCGCCGGTCGCCGAGGTCGCTCGCCTCGAAGCCCTCTTCGAAGGCACCACCGCGGCCTCCGTGTAACCGCTCCGCTTCTCTGACCACAGAGCGGGTGCATGGCCCCCGTCTCAGGGTCAGGAAACGCCGGCGAGCTCGCGCTTAATGGGTTCTTCCGTCGGTTCTGTCGGTGGAGGAGGAGGCTCAGGAGAACGAACGCGCCTGCGAGTCATCAGACTCGAGAGCACCGCCGCGGCCAGCGCCGCAAATAGCACCCAAGGCCACGACACTCCCGCCTTGTCGGGCCGGATCGCGAGGTCGTCCACCCGATCGTTGAGCTTCGACATGCGTTTGAAAAGGTCCGTGTAGAGGCCGTCGACCCGGTTCTTATCGGGCGCTGCGGCGAGCGAGCGCTCGAGCCTGCGGATCCTGTCGCGATCCGCCTCAGTTCGACGGACCACTCCATTGATCTGACGGTCAAGGTTCCGCGCGAAGCCCTGCTCGTCGAAGATCCTCACAGGGGTTGGGATGACATCTGCGAGTGGACTCTCACAGCCGAGGTCGCAAAACATGATCGAGTAACGGCCCGACTCGATGTCGGGAACCTCGAAAGTGGTGCGCGCCCACGCAAGGTTTGAGTCCCAGTCGCCGAAGGCCACCCGGCCGAGCTGCAGCTTGCTGGTAGGGGTGCGCCACCAGTCGGGTCGGAAGTCGTGCCTTACCGCCCTGTCGAGCACGGCCTCGTCCCACTCGATCAATAGGTACGCGTAGTAGGTCACCGCCCCGCTGCGGGCTTGCTCCATGTCATCAATTTGGTAGCGCGAATCAAAGAGAACCTGCGACGACAGCTCTCTCGACTCCCCCGAGAGCAGTTCATGACGGTCGAGGGCGATCGAGCTCCACCATCCGCCGCCGAGGGCTGAGGGCTGGGGAACCATCACCAACAGCGCAGCCGTCCCCATCACGGCCCACCATCGGCGACGCCAGAGGGCAGGACGAGCGTGCGAACGCATGGTGCACCTCCACGGGAAGACGGCCGACTTGATGGTTAGACCGCGCTCACCCGCTGGAGGTTCGCCCGTCGCTACTCGTCTTTTTCCCATTTGGCTTTCTTGCGGAAGAAGCCGCCGACGCCCTCGAAGTCGAACCAGCGGTCCTCTTCGTAGACCTCGAGCGAGCCCAGGTCGGCCTCGGTCAACGACGTGTAGACGCGCTCTGTGGTGATGCGCTCGACGCGAGCACCCGGCACCTCGACGAGATCGCCGCCCGAGGTGGGTTTCATCGCCAGGCCGTGGAAGATGTTGTCCTCGTCGTCGCCTAAGACCGCTCTCACCTCGCCCAGAAGAGTTCCATCCGAGCCCATGACCGGAGCTTCCTTGGGTGTGACCAGCCAGGCGACCTGCTTCTCCTCTGGCATCCTTCGAGCCTCTCCTGTTTGGTCAGACATTGTCGCGTGAGCATTCGCGCGCTCGTTCGAACACCGCGTCGAGCATGGGCTCGGTGAGCTTTCCTGTGAAGGTGTTCTGCTGGCTCGGGTGGAACGAGCCGATGAGCAGGTAGTCGCCCAAGTCGCATTCGGCGAGGTGGCCAAACTTCGGCTTGGGCCGGGGCCGCGCGCGTCCCAGTTCGACATGAGCGCGTAAGAAGTTGTCCCACGCGAAGCTCCCGAGCGCGACCACGGCGGTCACCTTCGTCAGGGCCCTGAGCTCGCGCACGAAATAGCCGATGCAGGTGTCGCGCTCGGCTGTTGTGGGCTTGTTGTCGGGCGGAGCGCAACGAACGATCGCAGCCACGTAGGAACCGAGGAGCCTCAGCCCGTCGTCTCTCGACACCGAGTTCGGTTGACTTGCCCAACCGGTGCGATGCATCGACGCGAACAACCAGTCCCCCGAGCGATCACCGGTGAAGATGCGGCCTGTGCGATTGCCGCCGTGAGCGGCGGGAGCCAGACCCACCACCAGTAAGGTCGCGTCGGGATCACCGTAGCCCGGAACGGGCCTCCCCCAGTAGTCCTGATCGGCAAAGCGAGCGACCTTCTCGCGGGCGACTTTTTCGCGCCACTCGACCAGACGGGAACACAAACGGCAGTCGACGATCTCCTCGCCGATCGAGCTCAGTTCGAGCCCGGACTTGGTCTTTCGCACTACCCCTCCAACTAAAGGACGTGCGCCAGGAACGACTTGGTGCGCGCGTGGCGAGGGTTGGCGAAGATCTCTTTGGGAACGCCGTCCTCGATGATCCTGCCGTCGTCCATTACCAGCAGGCGGGTGCCCACCTCGCGCGCGAAGCCCATCTCGTGCGTCACGACCACCATGGTCATGCCTTCGTCGGCAAGTCCCTTCATCGTATCGAGCACCTCTTTGATCAGTTCCGGGTCGAGTGCTGAGGTGACCTCGTCGAACAACATCAGCTTCGGCCGCATGGCGAGAGCACGCGCAATTGCAACACGCTGCTGCTGCCCACCAGAGAGCTGACCCGGATAGGCGTCGGCCCTTTCCTCCAACCCGACGTGCTCGAGCTCCTTTAGCGCGCGCTCCTTTGCATCTCGCTCGTTCAGATTCAAAACCTTGCGCAATGCGACTGTGATGTTTCCGAGCGCGTTCATGTGTGGAAAGAGGTTGAAGGCCTGGAACACTATCCCGATCTGGGTCCGGACCCTGTTGAGGTTGACCCTGACGTCGGTGATTTCCTTGCCCTCGAAGATGACCCGGCCGGAGGTCGGCTCCTCGAGCAGATTCATGCATCGCAACAACGTCGACTTTCCCGATCCGGACGGCCCTATGACGACGTTGACGTTGCCCGCCTCGATCGTCAGCTCGATGTCCCTCAACACGTGGGCCTCACCGAACCACTTGTTTAGCTTTTCGATCTCTAGAAGTTGAGAGGTCACGCTCCAACTCCTAGCAGACCGCTGCGAAGCCGTTTCTCGAGCACGTTGACGAGCCGGATCAGCGGCAGCGTGATCGCGAGGTAGCCGAGCGCAGTCATGATGTAGGGCGTCGCGTTGAAGTCGTTGGCCACCGCCTGGTCGCCCACGTTCATCAGGTCGCGCTGCGCAGACGAGATCCCGAGGACGATGATGAGAGCGGTGTCCTTGATCAGGATCACGAACTCGTTCATGAGCGGGGGGATCACGCGCCGAATCGCCTGGGGAAGGATGGCGTAGCGCATGGCCTGCATGTACGACATCCCCAGACCGCGCGCCGCCTCGAGCTGACCGCGCTCGATCGATTGGATTCCAGCGCGGAACACCTCGGCGAGATAGGCGCCCGCGTTGAGACTTAGGGCGATGATCCCCGCCTTGTAGGTGTCGATATCGAGGCCGAAACCGATCGGCAGGCCGATTCCTATGAAGATCAGCTGCCAGATAAGCGGCGTTCCTCTGAAGAAGTTGATATAGGCGCGAGCAGGGGCACGCACCACGGCGCGCTTGCTGATGGCGAAGATCGCCAGCGCGAGGCCGAGGATGATCCCGAAGAACTCGGACGAGAACGCCAGGATGATCGTGTTCTTGGCTCCATTGACGAAGTCCCCCATGATCGGACCCAGTCGTTCGAAATCCAAGAAGTTGACCGCGAACAGCTCGATCTTGTCGCCGTTGACGAACCAGAAGAAGAGTGCACCGAGCACCATCGCCTCGGCCCCCAGCACCGCGCCGGCGATGCACTCCTCGCGGCTGATCTTGGTGGTCATCTTCCCGAAGCGAGCGATCCCCCATCCCGAGGCAAGCAACCCGATGCCGATACCCGCAAGCAACACCGCATCCAGCTCGTGCGACTTGAAGCCCTTGACGAGGGCCTCGCTCGGCGTGAACCCGTGGGCACCAAGCACGACCAGTCCGCCGATGAAGATCGTCGCGAGTGCGACTGCTCCAAGTCCGAGGGCGACGAGCGAAGCTAGAGTGCTGTCGCGTCGAATCGGCGCAATGCCCGAGGGGGGCCGCTCCGCGGCTTGAACGGCCATGTCTCCTCCTATTTGCTAGATCCCTTTACGACCCGTCACTCGGACGCGTAGGCGGGAAGCTCCTGCTCGGGGAAGTACTTCGAGAAGATCTCCGCGTAAGTCCCGTCGTCGAAGATCTTCTGGAGGGCCTCGTCGACTGCGTCGCGCAGCGCGGGGTTGTCCTTGCTTACCGCGATCGCGTACTCCTCGCCCGTGTCGACTTGCTCGACCACCTCGAGTCCCGGCTTGTCCTTGATGGATTCGATCGTGACCGGGAGGTCGTTGAAGATCGCGTCGAGCTGTCCCGCCTGGAGCTGCTGGTACATCTGTGGCGCCTTCTCGAAGGAGATCAGCTCCGCTCCCGTGAGCTCCTCCTCGGCGTAGAAGGCTCCAGTGGTGGCTCGCTGCACGCCAACCTTGGCGCCTTCGGGAAGCGCGTCGACGCCGCTGATGTCGGGGCTCGCCTCGCTGTCAACCGTGAGCGACTGGAGCGACGTGTAGAAGGGAACCGAGAAGTCGACGACCTCCTTACGCTCGGCCACGGTCTCGGCCGCCGGGGAGCCATCGGGAGCGTAGGCCGTCACCGCCGCCGCCACGATGTCGAACTTGGTGCCCGAAGCGAGCTGCGTGAAGATGGTTCCGAAGTCGGTCGAGATCCACGCCTCGTCGGGGTTCTCGACTCCGAGTTGGTCCGCGATCTCGCGCACGATCTCGACGTCGAACCCGGTCAGGGTGCCGGCGTCTTCGAACTCGAACGGCGGATAGGGAATGTCCGACCCCACGGTCAGCTGACCCTCGGTCACGTAGGTCGGCTCTTCGCCCTCGGGCTCCTCGGAGTTCTGAGCCCCGCCGGCCGACGTCGTGGGTTCTTCCTCTCCGCACGCGGCCGCCATCATCGTCAACGCCACGAGCAGCGCCAAGAGCACAGAAAAACGCTTGATGGATTTCAACTGAGAAACCTCCCGAGATATGAGCTCACCGTCACAGCAAAAAGAGAGGTTACTCCTCGCCCAGGTAGGCCTTTCGCACCTGGTCGTTTCCGAGCAGCTTGGCGGCGTCGTCCTCGAGCACGATCTCGCCCGTCTCGAGGACGTAGCCGCGGTCGGCCATCTGGAGGGCGAGCTGGGCGTTCTGTTCCACGAGCAGGATGGTGGTGCCCTGCTCATGGATCCGGCCCAATAGTGCGAAGATCCGCTCGACGAACTTCGGGGCGAGCCCCATCGAGGGCTCATCCAGCATGAGCAGCTTGGGGTGGGACATGAGCGCTCGCCCCACCGCCAGCATCTGTTGCTCGCCTCCCGAGAGGGTGCCGCCCAGCTGCTTCTCGCGCTCCTTCAAGACCGGGAATAGTTCGAAGGCTCGATCGTAGTCCTCGGTTGCCGCCTTGGAGCTGCGGCTGAACGCGCCCATCGAGAGGTTTTCTCTCACACTCATGCGCGGAAAGATGTGCCTGCCCTCGGGCACCTGGGACAGGCCCAGCTCGACGATCTCGTGGGATGGGAGCGCGTCGATGCGTGCGCCACGGAAACGAATCTCCCCCTCTGCCAGGCGCTTGACTCCCGAGATGGTTCTCAGCGTCGTCGACTTACCCGCGCCGTTGCCGCCGATGAGAGTGACGAACTCGCCTTCGCCCACCGTGATCGAGACGCCTCTGACGGCCTCGATCCCCCCGTAGCGGACGACGACGCTCTGAAGCTCGAGCAGTGGCTCAGCCACTCTCGCGCCCCGGTGGGGAAGCTCCGTCCGCTACATTGCTTGGTCCCGACTCGGGGTCCAATTCGTCCGAAACCGCCGAGGTGCCGAGGTAGGCCTCGATTACTTTGGGATCCTTCTGGACCTCCGCGGGAGGGCCGTCGGCGATCTTTTCACCGTGGTCGAGCACGGCCACGCGGTCGCAGACCTTCATGACCACCTTCATGTCATGCTCGATCAGAAGGATCGTTATGTTCTCGTTGCGGATCTTCTGGATGAGCTCCAGCAAGCGGGTCTTCTCGGTTGGGTTCATCCCGGCGGCGGGCTCGTCCAGAAGCAGGAGCTTCGGCTTGGTGGCGAGGGCTCGAGCGATCTCTACACGACGCATATCGCCGTAGGACAGGTTGCCCGCCAGCTCGTTTGCGTACTTGTGGATGCCCACGAAGCTCAGGATGCGCTCGGCTGTCTGCTGTCCGTCCTTCTCCTCTTTGCGATGTCTCGGGCTCCGAAAGATGGCGCCGAGGACGCCTTGTCTGTGATGCGCGTCTGCGCCCACGATCACGTTCTCGATCGCGGTCATGTTCTCGAACAAACGAATGTTCTGGAACGTGCGGCCGATGCCGCTCTGACATATCTCGTAGGGCTTGCGCTTCCGATTCACCACGCCCGCGGAGGTGGCTTGAAGCACGTCCACGCCGTTGAACAGAACCTGGCCGCTCGTGCAGTCGTAGATCCCGGTAATCAGGTTGAAGAGAGTGGTCTTCCCGGCACCATTGGGGCCAATGAGCCCCCGGATCTCACCCTCTTTGATGTCGATGTCGACTCCCTTCACCGCAGTGAGTCCGCCGAACTGCTTGGTTACGTTGGTGGCGTGCAAAATGGCCATGATCATGCCCCCGAATGGCTGACGTCGTAGAGTTGCGCATCCTCGGTATGCCCGAGCAGCTCCGCCTTACGGCGTTTGGATGGAAGCAGGCCCTGGGGCCTGAAAATCATCACGATGACGATGGCGAAACCAAAGACGAAGAAGCGATAGTCCTCGAATCCCCGGAACACCTCGGGCAGCAGCACGACAAGCGCGGCGCCCAGAATCGCGCCGGGGATGGAGCCCATGCCTCCGATTACGACCATGGTCAGGATCAGGATCGACTGGATGATGTTGAACGTCGGCGGGTTGATAAAGCTCACCTGTTCCGCGTAGACGACCCCACCCACTCCCGCGGTGCATGCGCCGATCGCGAACGCGGCGAGCTTCATGCGAACCACGGGAACACCCATTGAAGCGGCAGCCACCTCGTCCTCGCGAATGGCCACCCACGCTCGGCCGATGCGCGAGTCATCCAGTAAACGGATGGCGATGATCCACAGGACGACGAGAGCGAGTAGAAGCCAGTAGTACTTAACGTCAAGAAGGGTGCCCCATACAATGTCGACGTTCCCGATGTGAATTTCGGGATGGGGAATGTTTCGTATGCCGCGCGGCCCCCCCGTGACTGAATCGAGGTTGTTGGCAACGATGCGAACAATCTCACCGAACCCCAGCGTGACGATGGCGAGGTAATCGCCGCGCAGGCGAAGTGTCGGCGAGCCGAGGATGATTCCAGCAATCACGGCGACCACAAGCGCGACCAGCAGGATGAGCCACATCCACATCTCCCATGTCGGTTCCGGTCCCGCGTCGAGTCCCTTCTCGATGCGCGCCTGCGTGAAGGCGTGAGCACCGGTGAGGATCCCTGCGGTGTAAGCGCCGATCGCCCAGAACGCGACGTAGCCCAGGTCGAGCAGCCCGGCAAAGCCGACCACCACATTCAGTCCTAGCGCAAAGAGCGAGAACAACGCGACGCGTGCCAGTACGCTCCCGCTGGTGGCCCGAGACACCCACAATGGCACGTCGAACCAGTCGTCGACATAAGGCACCAGCACGGCAATCGTGATCATGACGAGGCCGATCAACGGATGGGTCCAGCGCCTGTTGTCGTTGATTTTCTCCCGGACCAACCCCACCCGCTTGGTGACGGGTTCGGCATCCTTGGCAATGGTCTTCCTGAGGCGCGCCGTCGTCGTGACGCGGCGCTCGCGCAGGTCGGCCCGGCGCTCGCGCCATCTTTTCCGTAGATCTTGTGGCGTACGTTCGCTCATCCGAGCTCCTCACCAAGAATGCCCGTCGGGCGAATTAGCAGCACGAGCACCAGCACAGCAAAGGCGACCACCGTGACCCACTCGGCTCCGAAGATGGGCACCGAGTAGGCCTCGACGAGGCCGAGCAGCAGTCCTCCCAGCATCGCACCGCGAATGTTGCCGATGCCCCCCAGAACGGCCGCGGCGAAAGCCTTGATGCCGGGAACGAACCCGATGAACCAGAAGGCCGGAACGTCCAATACGAGGATGTAAAGGAATCCGGCCGCTCCCGCCATCAAACCCCCCACGAGAAATGTCACCACCACGACGCGATCGATGTTGACTCCCATCATGGACGCGGCCTCAGAGTCCTGGGCCACGGCCCTGATACCCCGGCCGAACTTCGTATGTCTCACGAAGCGATCGAGCACGAACAGCATGACCCCGGCGGCCAGGACCACGAGAATGCGCTTGTTGCTGATGGCAACTCCGACGAACTCGAAGAGGGTCGACCCCTCCATCACTGTTGCTACGGGTCGCGGGCTGGAGCCGGCAATGTTAGGCAGGGGAATGAACCAAATCGAGTGCTGCCCGTCCATCAGCACGAAC
>JBOGWV010000063.1:0-11058 GCA_050693975.1 Actinomycetota bacterium | reverse complement strand
GGGACCTCGACCGGTTCTTCGAGCTCGGGGGCATCGAAGAACATCCTCTTGACCACCGCCAGGTAGTACCAGGCCGCGATGACCGTGTTGACCCCCATCACGACCGCGAGCCAGTACACGCCCGCCTCGATCGTCGCCAGGAACACGAACAGCTTCGCGATGAGGCCGGCCATCGGAGGGGCCCCCGCAAGCGAGACCAGGAAGGCCGCGAGCATCAGGGCCAGCACCGGACTCCGTTGCCACAGGCCGGAGTAGTCGTTGATGAAATAGGTGCCGCCCTTGCGGGCGAAGGCGACGGCCGCAGCGAAGGCGCCCAGGTCCATGAGCCCGTAGATGGCGAGGTAGATCACCGCCGCCGCGAACGCCTGTCCGTTGGCATCGGGGTTGTCGGGATTGATGAGCGCGAGGCAGACGAGAATGTAGCCCGACTGCGCGATCCCCGAGTAGGCGAGCAGGCGAATGATGTTCTGCTGCCGGAGCGCGATCAGGTTGCCGACCGTCATCGTCAGCACCGCCAGAACCGCGAACACCGGCGCCCAGGTGTCCGCCACTTCGGGGAACGCCTTGAACATCAACACCAATAGTCCGACGAAGCCACCGATCTTCGAAACCGTCGAGAGAAACGCGGCAACGGGTGAGGGTGCGCCCTCGTAGGTGTCGGGGGCCCAGAAGTGAAAGGGAACCGCTGAGATCTTGAACGCGAAGCCGACCACGACGAAGAACACGCTCAGCACGATGATGGGCTGATCCGCGTCGGCACCGATCGCCCCTCGAATCTCGCTCAGCAGCGTCGACCCGGTGACCCCGTAGACCAGCGACATCCCGTACAGCATCACCGCGGACGACAGCACGCTGAACAGGAAGAACTTCAACGCGCCCTCGTTCGAGCGAGCGTCACCCTTGCGCAACGCAACCATGATGATGCCGGGGATGCTGATGAGCTCGAGGGCGATGAACAACGAGATCAAATCCCGAGCGCTGGAGATCACGAGTCCTCCGAGCAGCGCACATAGCAGCAGGAAGTAGTACTCCCCCTGGTAGTAGGAACCCATTCTGAAGTAGTGGAAGCTGATCGCCAGGATGATCAGCCCGAGCACGCAGAACAGGGCCTTGAACAGCAACGAGAAGTTATCGACCTCGAAGGTGCCGGCCAACGTGGTGGTCTCCGTCCCCAGCAGCGACACGACGGCCGCCAGTGTGCCCAGGAGGCCAGCCGCCGAAAGCGGCATGGCGATCCACCTCGCGCCGCGCGGAAGAAACAGGTCGGCGACCAACACGATGCAGGCCGCGGTGGTGATGACCAGCTCGGGCGAGAGCGCGTGCCAGTCGACGTTCGGCTGGCTGATCGCTTGGGCAAAGAGGCCGTGGTTCACCTAGCGACCACCTAGCCTCCGAAGACCCTGGTGAGGTTCTCGACTGCCGCGGTGGTGACGTTCGTTACGAGAGCGGGGTAGAGACCGCCGACCACGATGAGCAGCAACAGCGGCGTCCACGAGATCCATTCGAGCCGGTGCACGTCGAAGACGCCCGTTCCGGAAGCGAACTTCTCAGGCACGACCCCCATGTTGACGCGCTGGACCATCCACAGCAGGTAGCCCGCCGTCAGCACGGTGCCGATCCCGGCCACGACCATCAGCCCCCTGAAGAGTTCGACGTTGAGACCCGCCGCAGGCTGATAGCTGCCGAGCAAAGCCAGCATCTCGCCCCAGAAGCCCGCCAGTCCGGGGAGCCCGAGCGACGCGATTGCAGCCAGGGAGAATATCGAGCCGAAGCGCGGCATCGACTTGAGCATCCCGCCGAGCGCCGCGATCTCACGCGTGTGGTAGCGCTCGTGCATCGACCCGGCCAGGAAGAACAGCATGCCGGTGATGAGTCCGTGGGCGACCATCCCGAAGATGGCGCCGTTGATGCCCCGGTCGGTCAACGTGGCGATACCGAGCATCACGAAGCCCATATGACCTACCGAACTGAACGCTATGAGTCGCTTCAGGTCCGTCTGCGCGAAGCAACATAACGAGCCCCAGATGATGCCGATGACTGCCAGGATCCCGATCACCGGCGCAAAGGTCACCGCCGCATCGGGCAGGATCGGCAGCGCGATCCGAATGAACCCGTAGGTGCCCATCTTCAGGAGGACGGCGGCCAGCAGCACCGAACCTACGGTCGGAGCCTCGGTATGCGCGTCGGGAAGCCAGGTATGGAACGGCCACATCGGTACCTTGATGGCGAACCCGAGGAACAGCCCCAGGAACACGAGGTTCTGGAACAGCTCGCTCGCCCCTGCCGTGGTGTCGCGGAGCGCAATCATGTCGAAGGTCTCCGCGCCGGAGTTGATCCACAGAGCGAGGAAGCCCAGCAGCATGAAGATCGAGCCGAACAGCGTGTAGAGGAAGAACTTGACGCTTGCGTAATCGCGATTGGGACCGCCCCAGATGCCGATCATGAAGTACATCGGCACCAGCACCAGCTCGAAGAAGATGAAGAACAGGATCAGGTCCAAAGCTACGAAAGTCCCGTTCATCCCGGTCTCGAGCAACAGCACAAGACCGAAGAACGCCTTGGGCTTTCCGGGGGCCGGGATATGCCACCACATGTAGATCATGCACAGGAAGCACACGAGCAGGCTCAGGAGCAGCAGTGGAAGCGACATCCCGTCGACGCCCACGTGATAGCGAGCTCCGATGGACTCGATCCAGGTCGAGTCGACCTCGAGCTGGATCTGATCGGTCGTCCCGAGATCGAACCGCGCCGCGCTAAGGATGCCGGCGATGAGCGCGAGGCCGGCAAACAGGGTGCCGGTGACCTTCACGAGTTGCTCTCGCGCCGCGGGCAGGAACATCAGAACGATCACGCCCACCGCGGGCAGGAACGTCGCGAGGCTCAGCCCCCAATCGTCAACCCATGACATGTGTCACTAGCCTCCTCAGTTGATCACTGCTAAACAAATGCGAATACCCCCACGAAGATCGCGGTGGCCGCGAACACCACCGCTGCATAGCGTTGAACGTTTCCCGATTGGATGTAGCGGAGCAGACCACCCGAGAACCCCGTCAGACCCGCCGCGCCGTTAACCGCGAAGTCGACCACTCCTTGGTCCGCGCCATAGGTCCCTCGCGCCGTGCCCAGGGTCGCGCGCGCCGCGCCGTTGACGACTCCGTCAAGCACATGCTGGTTGGCCCAGTAGGTCGCGGCGGCGAGCGGATACTGGATCGGCCTCACAACTCCGCCGAGATAGATGTCGTCGAGGTAGTACTTGTTCTCGGTAAACGTGTACATCCATCCGAACGGCCCCGCCTTGAGGTCGTAGCGCCACTCGCCCTTGTAGAACCACATGTATGCGACGTATCCGGCCAGCACCGCCGACGCGGTCGCGACCACGGGGAGAACCAGGTTGTAGAGGACCTCGAAACCGTGATGCTCCTCTCCGGCGACGAAGACCCAGTTCTTGAAGGCACCGATTACGGGGAAGCCGAGGAACCCGACCACACACGTGAACCCGGCGAGAATCCAAAGCGGCGTGACCATCGACCCGGCGCTCTCGTGTGGATGCCCGTGACCCCTGTAGGTGCCCCAGAAGGTCTTGAAGCACATGCGAGCGGTGTACAGCGCAGTGAGGAAGGCCGTACCCAGGGCCGTTACGAACACGATCATGCCGACCGCGCTACCGTCGAGTCCGTGACGCAAGGCGCCGCCGAGAATCTCGTCCTTGGAGAAGAAGCCCGCGAACGGAGGGATGCCCGCAAGCGCCAGCGATCCGATGATGTAGGTCTTGAAGGTATGCGGCATGAACTTTCGCAGGCCCCCCATGTCGCTCATGTTGTTGCTGTGCACCGCATGGATCACAGATCCCGCACCCAGGAACAGCAACGCCTTGAAGAACGCGTGGGTAAAGAGGTGGAAGAAGGCCGCGGTGTAGGCACCGACCCCCAGTGCCGCCATCATGTAGGCGAGCTGGCTGATCGTTGAGTACGCGAGCACCCTCTTGATGTCGTCCTGCAGCAGAGCCAGAAACGCGGCCAGCAGCATCGTGATCGCGGCCACGATCGCCACTACATCCAGGGCGACGCCGGCGTGCTCGAACATCACGAAGGTGCGCCCGACCAGGTAGATCCCCGCCACGACCATCGTCGCCGCATGGATCAAAGCCGAGACCGGCGTGGGGCCTGCCATCGCGTCGGGCAGCCAGACGTAGAGCGGGAACTGAGCCGACTTCCCGATCGGGCCCGCGAACAACATCAGCGCCGCGATCGTGAGCCCAATGCCTGCGATCTCGCCCTCTTCTGCGAGGTGGTTGATCTCGGAGATGTTGAAGGTCCCGGCGAGGATGAATAACGCAAAGATGCCGAACATCATCACGACGTCGCCGACCCGAGTCGTGATGAAGGCCTTGATCGCCGCCGAGGAGTTCTCGGTCTCCTCCCAGTAATGGCCGATCAGGAAGTAGGAGCAGACTCCCACTCCCTCCCACCCGACCAGCAGCATGATGAGGTTGTCGGCGATGACCATGAGCAGCATCGACATGGTGAACAACGAAAGGGCGGCGTAGAACCAGGTATAGCGTTCGTCGTCGTGCATGTAACCCACCGAGTACACGTGGACCATCAGCGAAATGAAGGTCACCACGATGAACATCATTCCGGCGAGAAAGTCGTAGTGCATCCCGAAGGTCAGCTCGAAACTTCCGGGGAACTCGAACCAAACCCACGACTTCTCTACCGTTTCGGCCCCCGTGATCAGATCGACGAATCCGCCCAGAGAAAGAACCAGACCAATGCCGACGGCAACGATCCCGAAACCGTGACCTCCGTGCTTGGTGCGGCCTCCGAAGAACGCGATCGCGAGGAATGACACGGCGGGCAAGAGCGGCACCAACCACATGATGCCCGGGAACAAGCCCGTCCTCGTTGCCTCGACTCCCTCGGCCAGTAACAGCGGATTCAAGCCATCACCACTTCATCAGCGCCATGTCGTCGACGTCCACGCTCCGACGGTTTCGATAGATCAGGATCACGATCGAAAGCCCAACGCCGACCTCTGCCGCGGCCACCGCGATGATGAACAGAGCGAAGACCTGACCCGGGACCCCGGCCTCCTGAAGCATCGCGGAAAAGGCAACCAGGTTGATGTTCGCGGCGTTCAGCATGAGCTCGACGCTCAGCAAGACCAGCACCACGTGCTGCCGCGCGAGCACGCCGTAGACGCCGATCGAGAACAGCATGGCGGACAACACGAGGAAGAAGGAGACCGGCACTAACCCTCATCCCTTCGGGAGATCACTACTGCACCGACCAGGGCGGCAAGGAGCAGCACGGAAACGATCTCGAACGGGAGCACGTAGGTAGAGAAGATGACCTCGCCGATGCTCTCGATCTTGGTGCCCTCGGTCGCGGTGAAGTCGATCTCCTGGCCCTCGAAGGCGTCGACCATGATGAAGCTGGTGACGAGGAACAGCACTCCCGCACAGATTGCCGCCAGCACTCGCTGATTGTTGTCGAAGTTTGCACTCCCGATCGGCGCCCTCGTGAGCATGAGACCGAAGAGCATCAACACGACCACCGCACCCACATAGACGAGAACCTGCACCCATGCAACGAACTCCGCGTAAAGCAACACGTACATGGCCGCGGCGCCGAGCAGGGTCCCCACGAGCCAAAGCGCCGCGTGGATGACGTTGCGAGTGGTCACGACACGCACTGCGGCAATGCCCATGACTATGAAGAACAACCAGAAGACGAACTCTTGATAGCCCTCGGCCACTGCCTCTAGCTCCCCGGTCCCTTGGTGCCCTTGATCGCCCGCATACGTGCGGCTTTGGCGCGGGCGTTGGCTACCGCGTCGCTCGATCCCTTGGCTCGTTCCTCTTCGAGAACCCGCTCGAAGACGGCATCGGGATCCTCCCCCGACGCCTCGCTCTTCGGTTCCTCGGCGGTGGGCTCCGGTGTGGTGGCCTCGGGTTGCTCCTTGGTGGCCGTGGGAGCGACCGGTCCCTGTTCGGGGGCCGGCTCCTCGGCTTTGGGCGCTCCCGATGGCTCGGGCTCGGCGGGCGGCTCGGTGGTGGAGGCGGCCGCTGCGGTCGCCTGTGCGATCGCTCGCTCGGCCTTTACCCTGGCGACCTTGGCGCGCGCCTGCGCTACCTGGGGCGAGGATCCCGCCTTCGATTGCTCGTCGAGGACGCGCTTGTAGGCGGCCTCAGATTCCTCGAGATCCTCGAGCTTCGGCACCGGTCTTGTGGGTGCGGGTGCGGGGGCTGGGGCCGACGCGGGTGCTGGGGTGGCCCCGGCCTCGACCTCGGCCTGCGATCCCTCGGCGGTGACCTTGCCCTCGTCGTCGATCTTCTTGGCCGGTTCAGGCTCGGCGGTCGCTTCGGCGTCCATCTCCTCGGCCTTGGTCTCCTCGGTGAGACCTTCGGTCGGCTTGGCGGTTTCGGGCGCGGGAGCCGTGGCCGCGTCGGGAGTCGCGGTGGCCGCCTTCGAGTCGGTCGGAGCCGCGGTACCCGCCTTGGGTGCGTCGACCGCCTGCTGGGGCCGAGTCTCGACGGCCGACGAGGTGGTTGCTGCGGGACGGGCGGCGGTCGCCGGTTCCGTAGGCGAAGGTGCGGGGGTGGTGGCGGCAGGAGCCGCGGCCGCCGGCTTGGCCGGTTGGCCCGGCAGCTCGGCGCCGACCTCCAATTCAGGCGGCGGCAGTACGGTCGCCATCCAGTCCGAGAGCCGCTCCTTCTCGTGGGTGAGCTGGCGAATGTCGTACTCGGAGTACTCGAACTCCCGGCTCCAGAACAGCGCGTCGTAGGGACATACCTCGACGCAGATCCCGCAGTACATGCACAGTGCGTAGTCGATGGCGAAGCGGTCGAGCACGTTGCGTTTGCGGGGCCGGCCACCCTGACGCTTGGGAGGCAGCGTCTCCTTGTGGGAATCGATGTAGATACACCAGTCGGGGCACTCGCGTGCGCACAGCATGCACACCGTGCAGTTTTCTTCCTTGAGCGCGATGACGCCGCGTGTGCGCGGGGAGAGATCCTGCTTCACGTCGGGATACTGAATCACCGAGTTGTGCTTGACGAGGTGCTTGAGCAGCACGCGCATGCCCTTGAGGAGCCCGATGCCGAAGCCGGGCTTTCGGGCTTGCTCGAGCCTCCGATCGACGTTGTCTATTGCCATCGAGTACTCACTCGTTTCAGACGTAGAGAATCCATGCGCCGGTCGCGAGGATCAGAAGAAGCGACACGGGGATGAGGAACTTCCAAGCAAACTTCTGCAGCTGGTCCTCTCGCAGCCGCGGGAAAGAGAACCTGATCCACAACAGCAGGAACACCATGAACGAGGTCTTGACGAAGAACCACACGATCCCGGGGATGACCTCGAGCGGAGACCACGGAACGATGGGCTTGTATCCACCCAGGAACAAGGTCGCCGCGATCGCCGCGAAGGCAATCATGTGGGCGGTCTCGGCAAAGAAGAAGCCGAAGATGAAGCGCATGCCCGTGTACTCGGTGAACGGACCGGTGATGAGCTCGGACTCGGCGACCGGCATGTCGAAGGGAGGCAGAGCCATCTCGGCGATCGCGCCGACGATGAACAACATGAACAGCGCGAGTCCGATACCGGGTGGCCACAGGATGAACGGCCAATCCTGGGCCTCGACGATCTGCACCACCGACAGCGTGCCGGCCAGCATGGCGACGGCCGCGGCGCTCAGCACGATCGGGAGCTCATAGGCGATGAGCTGGCCTGCCGAACGAAGCGCACCGATCAACGCGTACTTGTTGGCGCTGGACCAGCCGGCCATCAGCACTCCGATGGCGCCCACCGACCCGATGGCCAGGAGATAGAAGAGTCCGACGTTGAGATCCTCGACGATGAGGTTGCGATCCATCGGAATGACCAGATAGGTCATCAGCACGGGCACGAAGATCATGGCCGGCGCCATCGAGAACACCGCGCGATCGGCGCTCGCCGGGATGATGTCTTCCTTGTATGCGAACTTGATCCCGTCGGCCAGGGTCTGCGCCCATCCGTGCCATCCCCCCGCGTACATGGGGCCGAGACGGTGCTGCATGTGGGCCATCTCCTTGTGCAGCACGTAGCCACCGACGAGCGCGCCCACAGGGACCACGACGAGAATGACCAGCACCTTCACCAGAAGGATCTGCCAGGCGGTGAGCGCGATGTCCATCAGCGGTCGACGTCCCCGAGCACGAAGAAGAAGGATCCCAGAATCGCGATCATGTCCGCGACGAAGGTGTTCTCGAGCACGTGCGGGATCGCCGAAACGTTGGAGTACGATGGCGTGCGGATCTTGATTCGATAGGGGCGCTTCTCGCCGTCCGAGATGAGGTACAAGCCCAGCTCCCCGAGCGGGTTCTCGGTTCGCACGTAGACCTCGCCCTTAGGTGCCTCGACGACGCGCGGCACCTTGCCCATCACCGGACCCGGTGGCAGGGCCTGGATTGCCTGTTCCACGATCTTGGCCGACTCGACGACCTCGTGCACCAGCACCCAGAAGCGATCGAAACAGTCCCCGTGCGGCGCGCTGCAGACTTCGAAGTCGAATTGGTCGTAGACGAGATAGGGCTCGTCGCGACGCACGTCCATGTCGATATCGGAGCCGCGCGCGATCGGACCGGACACGCCGTAGGAGTACGCGATCTCTTTCGACAGCCCGCCGACATTGATGGTGCGCTGCTTGAAGATCTCGTTCCCGGTCAGCAGGTCCTCGTAGTCGGGGAGCCGCTCGATGACCTGACGGACCGACTTCAGGGCCGCGGCCAGGAATCCCTTGGGCACGTCCTCCTTCAGTCCGCCGGGGCGGAAGAACCCGAAGTGCATGCGGCCACCGGTGACGCTCTCCATCGCGTACTGGATGTCCTCGCGCTCACGAAACGCGTAGAAGGTCGGCGTCAGCGCGCCGAGCTCGGCCGAGAACGACTGGAAGAACATCAGATGGTTGAGGATCCGATTCATCTCGGCCAGGATCACTCGCAGGTACTGAGCGCGCTCCGGGACCTCGATCTCCATTAGCTTCTCGAGCGCCAGCGCAAGCGGAAGCTCGTTGTTGATCCCCGACAGCCAGTCCATGCGGCTGATGAGGTTCGTGATCTGGCGGTAGTCGCGCTGCTCGACGAGCTTCTCGTAGCCGCGGTGCATGTAACCCACCACCGGCTCGGCACGAACGATGCGCTCACCGTCGATGGTGGCGAGAAGGCGGAAGACTCCGTGCGTAGCCGGGTGTTGCGGGCCCACGTTGAGCAGCATCTGCTCGGTGACCAGCCGCCCCTCGGCGACCTCCGAGGCAAACTCGGTCGAGTCCTGGAGGGCCTGCAGCTCAGGAGCCTTGACGTCGGGTGGGAGCGCCATCTAGCGACCACCCGCGGCGGCCTCGTCGGGGTCCTTCGCTCCCGGCCATTCCTTGACGAAGCTGCGCGCCGGGAGTTTGAAACTCTTTCGCAGTGGGTGGCCCTCGAAGTCCTCGGGGAGATAGAGCCCGACGAGGTTGGGGTGCCCGGTGAAGTGGATCCCGAACATCTCGGCGGTTTCCCGCTCGTGCCACTGGGCCCCCGCGAACACCGAAGTGATCGACGGGCACACCGGGTTGTCCCAGTCGAGCGGCACGTGGAGGTTGACGTGAAACACCCTCTCGGGGCTGTAGAGGTGAACCAGTACTTCCAGCCCACCCTTCTCTTCCCGGTCGTCGAAGTTGTAGGTCGAGCGATCCACGGCGGAGACGAAGGTCAGGAACTCGCATCCCAGAGCGATGTCGTCGCGCAGGATCGTCGTGACCTCGACGACGTTCTCCGGCGCTACGGTGATGTCGACCTGGTCGAAGTTCAGTCGCGCCCCCGAGGCGCGCTCTCCAAGTGCCGTGCGCACACGAACCAGAGTGTCCTCGGGGCTTAGCCGGTGTCGAACTGACGTCATCAGCAGGCCACCTAAATCCCCCCGGCCAGACCCGGCTCGGGAATGTGGGGGATCTCGGTGTCGTGCCCCGCCCACTTCTCGCCGATGTTCTCGGCTGTGATCTTCTCTTGTAGGCGAATGATGCCCTGCAGCAGCGCCTCGGGCCGGGGCGGGCACCCGGGAACGTAGACGTCCACCGGAATGACCTGGTCGACACCCTTGGTCACCGAATAGCTATCCCAATAGGGCCCTCCGCAGTTCGCACAGGCACCCATCGAGATCACGTACTTGGGCTCCGGCATCTGGTCGTAGACGCGTCTGATGGGCGCGGCCATCTTGTCGGTGAGCGTGCCGGCGACGACCATCAGATCGGCCTGACGCGGCGAGGCCGGGAACGGGATCACGCCAAAGCGGATGAGGTCGAACTTCGTGGCGATCGCGGCCCCCATCTCGATGGCGCAGCAGGCGAGGCCGAACTGCAGCATCCACAACGAGTACTTGCGGCTCCAGTTCAAGGCCCACGAAACCGGCTTGGGAAGCGGCACCTTTTGGATTACAGCCATTCCAGCACCCTCTTGCGGACCGCATACAGAAGGGCGAGCGCCAAAATGACGATGAAGATCACCATCTCGACGAAGGCCTGGGTCCCCAGGGACTCGAACACGGTCGCCCAGGGGAACAGGAACACGGCCTCGACGTCGAAGATCACGAACAGGAGAGCGAAGACGTAATAGCGCACGTTGGCCTGAGCCCATCCGGTTCCGATCGGGTCGATGCCCGACTCGTAGGTCGTCAACTTGGCCCGGGTGGGGAGATCTGGCCGGAGCAGCTTGGTCAAAGCCAGCGTGCCGAACACGAGCACCATGCCGACGGCGGCGAAGATGCCGATGGTTATGTAACTCCCGAAATAACCTTCAGGCACTGACCTGTCCCACTCCCGTTCGCGTTGAGCTTCTTTTCGCCGAGGGCGACCACTGAGTGTCGGGGATCCAGCGGCGGTCACTGCCGGCCCCATTGGACTTCGAAACCCACAGATGGGCAGGAAAGCCGCTGTTCACCAGCCGAAAACTATCACGCTGGCCGCGGCGCCTATGTGGATGGTTCGTTCGTTCGTGAACGCGAGAACAGGTCCTAAGATTTCAACGATGCAGCCCCCGCAGGTTCC
>JBOGWV010000062.1:0-22662 GCA_050693975.1 Actinomycetota bacterium | reverse complement strand
ACCTCCTGCACGTAGCCGAAGATGATCGCGACGACCGCAACTCGGCCCCCAGTGAGCGCAGCCACGACCAGATCCCCCGGAGTGAGCGCAACCAGCGGTGGCGCTAGAGGCGCGCTCTGCTGCACCTCGTCCTCACCGAGCAGCAGCGGTCGCAGCCAGTCAACCTCGGGTGGCTTGAGTGCGACGAGGGAGCCCTCCGTTTCCGATCCACCGGCCGTCTCGACGCGCAGCTCGACCACGTCGAAGGCCCGATGTCGGAGTTTCTCGACGACGTCGACGCTTTGTATCCGCGCGAACGGAAGAGCCCTGCGATAACGCGAGACCAGTCCGCCTTCTACGACGAGCGTCGCGCCCTCGATCCGGTAACTGAAGCGTAGCCAGCGAATGGCCTCGTAGACCGCCAGCACCACGATCAATCCCACCGCTACCAGCCCCAGTTCGCGGCGAGCGAGAAGGAGGGGCACTAGTCCTAGTACCAGGCGCCGAACGTCTTCGATGAACCACACCGCGACGGCCGCGGGGTGGAGGCGACGAGGCTCAGAGGGAGACTGCACCACTCACCCTGGAAAGCTCGTCTCTCAGCGACTGAGCCTCGCCGGACTCGAGCCCCGGAATCGAGCCCGCCTTTCCTGCGCCCGTGTAGACCAAGAGTTGATGCAGCCCGAAGAAACGATCGAGGGGGCCCTGGCGAGTCTCGACGTACTGGATGCGGTCGAACGGCACCAGCGTCCTCACGAGAAAGATCGCGCCCTTGGAGAAGTAGAGGTCGTCGCTGCGAATCTCGTAGCGCCAGCGGCGGTAACGAAGGGCCGGAACCAGCGCGACGTCGGCGATGGCCAGGAGCAATACCACCACGACGATCCAGATCGGCAGATCGATGATCAGGGTCAAGACGGCAACGATGACTAAAAGCACCGCATCCACGGCCGCGGACGCAGCAATCCACAGCCGCCTGACCTTGGGACTCAGCCGGTTGCGAGGCTCCTGCACGCCTACGTGGGGGGTCCCAGCTCGAGCGCGCGCTTCATTCCGCGCACGGCCTGGCGAATGCGGTGCTCGTTCTCGACGAGCGCGAAGCGCACGAACTCGTCACCCGCAGGGCCGAAGCCGATGCCGGGACTCACTGCGACGTTGCCCGCCCGCAGCAGGAACTTCGAGAACTCGAGACTTCCCATGTGGCGAAACTTCTCGGGGATGCGGGCCCAGGCGAACATGGTCGCGGGCGGACGGACCATCTCCCATCCGATCCGGTCCATGCCGTCACTCAGGCAGTCGCGCCGGCCACGGTAGATCTCTCGTATCTCCTTGGGAACGTTGTCGCACTCGTTGAGCGCGATGATTCCGGCGATCTGAATCGGTTGAAACACTCCGTAGTCCAGATAGCTCTTGATCTTGGTGAGCGCGCCGACCATCTCGGTGTTGCCCACGCAGAAGGCAAGACGCCAGCCGGGCATCGAGTAGCTCTTGCTCATCGAGAAGAACTCGACCCCGACCTCTTTGGCGCCGGGCACCTGCAACAAGCTCGGAGCACGCTCTGCATCGAAGACCATGTCCGCGTACGCGAGATCGTGAATCACCATGATGTCGCGCGCCCTCGCGAAGTCGACGAGCTGCTCGAAGAAATCGAGTCCCACCACCGCGGTGGTCGGGTTGTGCGGGAACGAGCACAGCACGACACGCGGCTTGGGCGAGGAGTGCTCGTACGCGGCGACCATGTCTGCGAAGAAGTCGGACTCGTGGGTGAGCTCAACGGTGGTTACGTTGGCGCCCGATAGCAACATCGCGTAGGTGTGGATCGGGTACGTGGGCTCGGGCACCAACACGCTGTCGCCGGGCTCGCACAGCACCCAGGCGAGGTGGCTGAGCCCCTCCTTAGCCCCGATGGTCGCGATGGCCTCGGTGTCGGGATCGAGCGTCACGCCCCACGCGCGCTCGTAGTGGTCGCAGATCGCACGGCGCAGCTTCGGGATGCCCTTGCTGGCCGAGTAGCGATGATTGCGGCCGTTGTCTACCGCTTCCTTCAACTTGCTGACCACCGGCTCGGGGGTCGGGATGTCCGGGTTGCCCATGCCGAGGTCGATCACGTCTTCGCCGGCGCGGCGCGCCTGTAGTTTCAGCTCGTTGACGATCGAGAAGACGTAGGGCGGAAAACGATCGATGCGCCGGAATTCCATTGAGGCAACCTAGCAGCCGCATGAACGCGACCGTGCCTTTAAGACCAACCAACGCGCACTCTACGAAGCCCTCGAACTACCGAAAGGCGACCTTTCGGAAAGCCACTGGACACAGCCCCCTGCCGAAGTGTGAAGTGCATACGGGGTCTTCACGGGAAGGGCCAGAAAAGGAGTGCTCGATGAAGAGACGCAGGTGGTCGGTGCTGGCGGTGGTGGCGCTGGTAGGAAGCCTCGTGGCGGTCGGCCCTCCGGCCGCGGCGCAGGAAACCTTCGAGGTCAAAATCGGAGCGTTCCCGGGCAATCCCGCCAACCTTCCGGCAGAATCGATGCGCTTCTTCCCCGGAGAGATGGACGCTCACCAGGGGGACACGCTTCATTTCACGTCCGATAGCTTCCACTCCGCGACCTTCATGCCCGCGGGCGTGGACCCCGATCAGTGGGTCGCCGACAACGCGAGCGGGTTCGACGATCCCTTCGCCGCCACGGTCGCGGATCCCGACGAGGGCCCGAAGGCCGCCAAATTCGGCCTGGGCGCGTTCCTGCCGAGCGACTTCTCCTGCGGCGCTCCCGACAATCCCTGCAGCGTCGACGGTACCGAGGTCGTGAACTCGGGGCTGCCCATCTTCGGGCCCTTCGACTTCAGCGCGACGCTCGACGTGGCTCCCG
This sequence comes from Actinomycetota bacterium, assembly GCA_050693975.1. GTDB lineage: Bacteria > Actinomycetota > CADDZG01 > CADDZG01 > WHSQ01 > WHSV01. Next base: position 19,822 of record JBOGWV010000062.1, on the reverse strand, counting down.
GCACTACGCTCGATCTGTTCTGCGTCATTCACAACACCATGCGCATGAGGGTCAACGTCGTTGACGAGGCCACGCCTATTCAGACCCAGGAGGACATCGACGCCGCTACCGCCGAAACGCTTGCCTCCGACAAGGAGCTGGCGCAGAGGACCCACAAGAGGTTCTCCAACAAGCACACCAAGACCATCAAGAACGGAAGGCGCATTTGGGACGCCTATCCGGGAGTTGACCGCGGGCACATCTCGTTGCTGGCGATGTACCCGCAGCGGGTAAACCTCGACAAGGGCGACAAGGTCAAGTGGCACTTCGAGCAGCTGAACTTCGAGACGCATACCGTGACCTTGCCCATCGCCAGGGGGAAACAGGAGGGCAACGCCGACTTCCAGCCGGCGTGTGATCCCGACGGAGACGGCGGGACCATGCCCGACGTTCCCCCGACCGATCCCCAGGATCCGTTCAGCTGTCCGGCGGGCACCGATCCCGAGGTCGACCGCAACCCCGGCGCCTACCTGCTCAGAGGTAATGGGAAGGTGAACGGCTACAAGGACTTCGAGAGCTCTGGCGAGCGCGGCGTCAGCATGCCCTCGCCTCCCAGCGAGGGACTGACTCCCTACACGCTGAAGTTCGCCGAGAGGACCGATCCCGGCAAGCCGTTCAAGTACTTCTGCATCATCCACCGCTTCATGCGAGGCGAAGTTAAAGTCGACTGACAAGCGATAACCCAAGGCTGAGAGGGCTCCCGCGGGAGCCCTCTCACGCGTTCGGGTCGTCGAGGTCGGCATCCTTGCCGTCGAGCCGGGTGAGATTGCCGAGCTCGAGCGCGCCATCATCGAGGCGCGCGTCGACGGCCACTGCTCCGCCGTTGCCCAATCCCCTGATGCGCGCTGAGCCGGCCATGTCGTAGCCGAGCGCGTACGCCGCGAGCCACCGAATCGTGCCGCCGTGGCTCACCACCGCGACCTGTCCCCGCGGGTGACGCTCCACCACGCGAGCGAGTCCCTCCAGCGCGCGCTTCTGAACCTGCTCGGGCGATTCGCCGCCCGGGCGCTGGCTCCAGTGCCGCGCAGGCCCCCACAGATCGGGCCAGCGACGATGGATCTCCTCGGTCACGAGGCCCTCCCACTCACCCTGGTCGATCTCGCGGAAGGCGGGATCGATCTCAACCGAGAGCCCGCGTGCTTCCGCGATCGGGCGGGCGGTGTCTACCGCGCGGCTGAGGTCGCTCGAGTACACGGCCGAGAGCTCGACGCCGTCGAGCTGTGCGGCTGCAGCGGACGCCTGGCTGCGGCCGGCGTCGTTCAGGGGGATGTCGGCCTGCCCCTGGGCGCGCCGCGTGGCGTTCCACTCGGTCTCGCCGTGTCGGACGAGAAAGATCCTGGTGATATCCATCCTCCTTTGGCACGACATTCTCCCTCTAGAGTTGGCGATCGCGTGGACAGAAAATTCTGGATCACCTGGACGATCTGCTATGTCGCGATGCTCGCCATCATCGGGATCGCGTGGGCCGTGTATCCGACCGATGCAAGAGCGACCGCAGGCTTGGCCGAGGCGGGTCAGACATTGCCCCCGCGGCTGGGCCTCGTGGCGATCGTCACCATCATTCCGCTGGCGCTCGGGGCCTTTCGGTTGGCTAAGATCCCCGACCGCGGCTCGCCGGCTCGGGTGGTGGTTCCCGCCCTGCTCGCGGTGGTGGTCGTGGTCGCCGGGTGGCTGGACGCCTTCCTGCCGGACCAGATCGGCTGCGGCTCGTTCGACATCGAGCGATTCGGGCCCCTCGACCCCGGCTGCACCACAGCCATTGCGACCCGTGCCCTGGCGGTCGCAGAGATGACGGTCGTGTGGGTCGCGTTCGCTCTGATCGCCATCGGCGCCGAACGCCTGCAGCGCCGGCGCGCCGCTCGCCAAGCCTCTCACCCCGGCTGATTTCCCTGTCGCATAGAGGGATGTTCCCGCCGGCGCCGAACCCCCCGCAGTAGGACCAGCGTAGTCGGACGGCGTCGACCAAGGGGAGCAAAGATGCGGAGTTTCTCATGGACCAAACGCGGAGTCGCGGGTCTCAGCGCGCTCGCGGTGGTTGTTTCTGGAGCGGTGGTAATCGTGGGCAGCGCGGGAGCCAGGCGTGAACACTGCGCTGCTCCGAAGAGCAAACTCTCGTTCGGCAAACCCACCTACATCGATAAGACGCGCGCCGGCGGAGAGCCGACCGTCGAGATGCACCCCAACGGAACCCTGCTCTACGGATCGCACGCCGGAACGACCCACTTCTACGCGCCCGCGGGAGCCGACCCCACGACCGCCGCTTTCATCGAGAAGTACAACGGGCAGACCTACTACTACTTCAGCAAGAACAACGGCAAGAGCTGGAAGTACGTCGACCGTACGCTCCCGACCGACGGACTGCCCGCCTCGGGCTTCTCGGACCCGGAGTTCGCGGTCGATGCCGCCGGTCAGGTGTACGTGTCCGAGATCAACCTGGCCAACGTCGCCGTCAGCAAGTCCACCACCAAGGGCAAGAGCTACGAGCTGCAGAACTTCTTTGGTCAGACCGTGCACGATCGTCAGTGGATGGCCGCGGACCGCAAGAACGTGCTCTACATGGTTGGCAACTCGTTCGGAGGCGGAACCGCACCGACCAACCCGGTCGGCAATATCGGCCACTACCTCTACAAGTCCACCGACGGTGGCAAGACCTTCACCGGCGGAGTGCTCGACGAAGAGGGCGGTAGCGGATTGGGCGACCTCCAGATCGACCCCGAGGACGGCACGCTCTACGAGGCCCACTACGACGGAGAGACGCTGTCGCTGGCGGCCTTCCGCGGTGCGCGCAACGACAACTTCAAGCCCGAGACCAACCTCGTCGCGAAGAACGTCGACATGCTCGGTCACTGGCCGAGCTTCGACCTCGACGACCAGGGCAACATCTACATGACCTGGGACGAGTCGGGTCGGGGCGGTCGCGCCGCCGGCGTCTACTACTCCTACTCCACCGACCGGGGCCGCACCTGGGCCGAGGCCGTGCGGCTGGACCGCGACGACAAGACCAACACCTGGCCGTGGCTAGCGGTCGGCGACAAAGGTCGTGTCGCGGTTGCCTGGCTCGAGGCGTCGAAGAAACTCCCCGACCACGACGCCGAGACCCCGGGCGATCACGGTTGGCGCGTCGTGGGAGCCGTGACGACCAACGGGCTCGGCTGCAGGGCGACGGATGCACCCGGGTTCTCGGTGACCGACGCCACCGGCAAGCCGATGCACAGGGGAACCATCTGCCAGGGTGGAACCACCTGTCAGGCCTTCGCTATCGATCGCCGGCTCGGCGACTTCTTCACCATCGAGATCACCAACGACGGTCGCATGTGGGCCGGCTACTCAGACACACGCAAGGGTGGAGCGGTGGCTTTGCCCGGGTTCGTACGTCAGGACGGCGGGCCCAGACTGATCGGAAACCGCTGAGCCTGCCACTTGGGCGCGCGCCCTTGACCCTGGTCGCCCTGGCGGCGATCGGGCTGCTGGCGTGCTCGGGTTGCGCGCAGGAATCTGCTTCCGGAGCTTCGACGGGGCCCTGCGCGCCGAAGCTGCTCGAGCAAAACGCCGACCTTCCCGCCGATTTTCCCGTGAGCCGCAAACTCGAGCTCACCCACTTCAAGGAGCGGCGCGGGTTCCTCAGCGCCAGGGGCATCGAGACGCGCAGCGTCGAAGAGCTCTACAGGGAGCTGCGCGTCACGGTTCCCAAGCTCGGCTACGACATCATCGGAAACGACTACGAGGGCTTCGAAGCCGAGATCTTCTTCGCGCGCGAGCGCAAGTCGCAGGGCGTCGTAAGCATGCGAGAGGGGCCCTGCCGCGGTCTCGTTACCGTGTCCGTCCTGTATGACCCAGTGGACACGAACGAGGGCCGCGACGTGTTGCACAAGACTCGCAAGCGCCTGGACCGATACGGCTCGAGCTAGGCGACGACCGGGATCCCCCGCCGGTCCTCGACGGTCTCCGGATCCCTGCCGGCAGGAAGCCAGGAGGTAATTGGTTGCGGCCCTAGCCGCCTTTGAAACGCCGCAGGCGCAGCGCGTTGGTCACCACGCTTACCGATGAGAAGGCCATCGCCAGCGCCGCGATCATCGGGTTCAGCAACCCGAAGGCCGCTAGGGGAATCGCCGCCACGTTGTAGGCGAACGCCCAGAAGAGATTCTGCTTGATGGTTCGCAGCGTGCGACGAGACAGATCGATGGCGGTAGCCACGAGCCGGGGATCGCCACCCATCAGTGTGAGGTCGGCGGCCTCGATAGCGACGTCGGCACCCGTTCCGATTGCGATGCCGAGATCGGCCTGCACGAGCGCGGGGGCATCGTTGATGCCGTCGCCGACCATCGCGACGCGATCGCCGGCTTCCTGCAACGAGCGAACCTTGGAGACCTTGTCCTCGGGGAGCACCTCGGCCAGCACCCGATCGATCCCAACGTGCGAGGCGATCGCGTTCGCGGTGCGCTCGTTGTCTCCGGTGAGGAGCAGCGTGGCGAGGCCGAGATCGTGGACGCCGGCAACCGCCTCGGCCGCCCCCTCCTTGAGGGTGTCGGCCACGGCCAGGGCGCCGAGCACCCGGTCGCCGACCCTCACCCAGATGACCGTCTTGCCCTCGTCGACCAGCCAGTCGACGCGCTCCGCGACCTCGGAACAGGCGACGCCCTCGACGAATACGCGGCGACCCGCAGCCACGGTGCGCCCGCCAACCACGCCCCGGACACCAAGTCCGGTCACCGCCTCGAAGCCCTGAGCGTCTTCGAGCTCGATGCCTCGAGAGGTCGCTCCCTCGACGATCGCCCGCGCAATCGGGTGCTCTGACAGCGCCTCGACCGAAGCGGCGGCCAGCAGCAACCCGTTCTCGTCGAGGCCGCCCTCGTTGAGATCCGTCACCACGTCGGTGAGGGTCATCTCGCCTTTGGTGATGGTCCCGGTCTTGTCGAAGGCGACCGCGTCTAGCCGGCCGGATCGTTCGAGCACGTCTCCGCCCTTGATGAGCACGCCGAGCTGCGCTCCCCTTCCCGTTCCGACCATCACCGCGGCCGGAGTGGCGAGCCCCATGGCGCAGGGGCAGGCGATGATCAGCACTGCCACGGTCGCGATCAGTGAGCTCTCGAAGCTGTGACCGGTAACGAACCATCCGAGAAAGGTGACCGCCGCGATGGCGATGACGATCGGAACGAACACGCCCGCGACGCGGTCGGCGAGGTACTCGATCGGAGCCTTGCGAGTCTGGGCATCCTCGACCAGCCTCGCTATCTGAGCGAGGGCGGTGTCGGCCCCGACGCGCGTCGCCTCCATCACCACCGACCCGGACGCGTTGAGCGTGGCCCCGAAGACCTCGTCGCCTGTGCGCTTATCGACGGGAAGCGATTCGCCGGTGAGCATGGATTCATCGATCGAGGTCTCACCTTCACGGACAACGCCATCGGTCGGGATCTTCTCCCCCGGTCGTACTCGCAGGAGGTCGCCGGGGACGACCTCTTCGATGGGCACCGACACCTCGGTGCCGCCGCGCAGGACGCGGGCTTCCTTGGCACCGAGCTCCATCAGCGACTTGATCGCCTGCGATGCCCTCGACTTGGAGCGATGCTCGAAGTACTTGCCGAGCAACAGGAACGTGATGATGATCCCGGCCGTTTCGAAGTAGAGGTCGCCGGAGGGTCCCGATAAAAGCTGGTAGAGCGAGAAGCAGTAGGCGGCCAGGGTTCCCAGCGTCACGAGGGTGTCCATGTTGGTCGCAAGGTGTTTTGCGTTCGCCCACGCGCTGCTGAAGAAAGGGGCGCCCGCGTAGAACAAGATGGGCGTCGCCAGGGCGAGCTGCGCCCAGCGGACCCACTGGTTGGCCATGGCGTAATCCATCGGCACGGCCATGGCCAGGATGGTGAGCGGAACCGCCAGCGCCGCAGCGAGCACGAACCTGAGCCGGGCGGCCCTGGTGAGATCGTCCTCTGCCGAGATGTCGATCCCGTGATCGTGGACGGGCGTCTCACCGGTGCGTCCGGCCCGCGGCTCGGGCACCAGCTCGTAGCCCGCGACCTCCACCGCCCTCATGAGGTCCTGATCGGTGACCTCGTCGCCGGCGGTCACGGTCGCCTTCTCGAGGGCGAAGTTGACGCCCGCCTCGGACACCCCCGGATGCCGGGCCAGGGATCGCTCGACCCGGCGCGCGCAGGCCGCGCAGGTCATGCCCTTGACGTCGAAGCGATGCTGCTCCTCTCTCGAGGCGTCAGCCAGTTGGTCGGTCCTCATGCACGCCATAATACCCCCTAGGGGTATTAGCCGGAACCCCTCAGCAGGGGAATGACCGTTTCCGCGAATAGCTCGTAGCTTCCCCGGTCGCCGGCATCGGGAAAGGCGGCGATCAGATGGTTGGCGCCGGCCCGGACGAAGCGGTCCAGCTGCGCCGCCACGGTCTCGGGGCCGCCGGCGATGAACTGTCCGGCATCCCGGCCAGATAGCTTGGCGCGCGCGGCTTCGTCGCTGTCGGCGACCATCACCTGACCGGCCCAACTGATCTCGATCGCCCGCTCGACCGCGGCTTCCGACACGGTGCGCGCGGCCCGCTCGAATCTCCCCACGTCCGTCCCCCAGCCATTCCACCCGTCCGCGCCCTCGCCCGCGAGATGGAGAACCGAACGCGCTCCTCCGCCCACCCAGAGCTCGGGGGCCGGGTCGGGTTGAGGACTGGTAGCGAGCTCGTCCACCCGGAGAAATCCGTCGGTGTGGCTCACCACGCCCTCGCTCGTGTAGGCGGTCAGGAGCTCGAGGGTCGAGGCGAGCTGGTTGATGCGATCCTCGTTCTCAAAGTATGCGATGCCGAACGCGACGTTCTCCGCCCGGCTCAGTTTGTCGCCGCTCCCGACCGCGCAGACCACGCGCCCCGGAGCGGCCGCACCCATTGTCGCCACCATCTTGGCCAGCACCACGGGGTGGCGAAGCGAAGAGCGCGTCACGAGCGTGCCGATGCCGATCCGCTCGGTTGCGGTCGATAGATAGCTCAGCGCCATCCATGACTCGAGCACCGGACGGTCGCGTCCACCACTCAACGGCCACATGTGGTCGAACACCCATACCGAGTCGTAACCGAGCTCCTCTGCCCGGCGCGCGCCGTCGAGAAAACGTTCGCGGTCCTGCGTGAATTGCGGAAGTGTGACTCCGAATTTGAGGCTCAAGATGCGTTCACCATGAGATAGCGCAGCAGGAACTCGGCAACGCCTGCCGTGAGTATCGCCACGTAGTACAGGCCGGTTGCACTTTGGATCGACTTGATTTGCACACAGCGTCGCGCCATCCACACGATCACGCCGGTGAAGATCACCAGCCCGAGCCAGACGACGTAGAAGAAGACGCCGAAGCTCTGGCCGAACCCGGGGATGCCCAGCGCGGCGCCCTCGGTAGACGCGCTCGACAACGCTCCCGCCGTTGCCAGTCCGATCACCAGCGAGGCGGCGCACGCTCCCAAAGAGAGCGTGGTGAGTCGTTCGAGTGCCCAGGGCTTGAGTCCGGGCTGGTTGAGGTACCAGTGGCCGAGCATCATCCCGTTGGTGACTCCTCCGAGCAGCACCGCCCCCACGGCCAGGTGCAGCCAGGCAAGAACGTGCGTCCAGTCCTCGAGGTAGGCCGCCGCGTCGAACATCAGATAGAGGCCGAACAATCCGATGAACGCGCCGACGACAATTCCCGGGAGATCGGTATTCGAGTACTGCACCGCGACGTATGCGAGAAGCAGGACGCCGCCCGCAATCACCATCGCCTCGGTCGTCGATACGTCCGCGAGCGACTGCAGCGCCGCGAACACCGCGAAGCCGGCAAGCACGCCGAGCAGGAGGGTGCCCCAAGCGGTGATGCGGAAGTGGCCTCGCTTGATCACGTCCCAGGACTGAGACCAAGCCGCGCCCGCAACCCAACCGACCGTCCACTCGAGCAACACGAGTGCGGTCACGGCTCCCGCTCCGGTCACTACTTGATGAATCGCTTGCGTATGCGCGCCGGCATGAAGCCGGTCGAGAGGTCGAGGATCTCCTGAATGATTCGCAGGACGTCTTCGTCTCCATCCCAATGTTCGACCACCACGTGCTCGGGAACGCGGTTGAGGATCTGATCGAGAGCGAACGCCGCCACCAGCAGGTCGTCGAAGCGCCCCACGCCGGGGATCATGTCCGGGATCACGTCGATCGGCGACACGATGTAACCGGCGACGAAGACCAGCACGGCCTTCGACCGGGTCGGCACGCGCTCGTCCTTCAACAAGCGATAGACGAGCTTGACGAGGCGCGGCGCGAACAGCGCATACTCCCGCAGCCGGTCGCGGCGCTCCTCCTTGGTGGCCGGCCGCATGAGGTTCTCGTCGACTATCTCTCCCTGGAATACCTCTTCGTCTCTCATGTGCCCTCCGGCTACTTCGCCTCATGAAACGCTAGTGCGGCCGCCCCTACAATCCCCGCGTCGCTGCCGAGGGCCGTCACATCGAGTCGCATCGGCCGGCGTCGCTGTGCTCCCGTCATAGCCACGAGCTTGTCGCGTGCCACACCAAGAAACGCCTCGCCCGCCTTCACCACTCCGCCCCCGAGCACGATGCTCTGCGGGTCGAAGAGGTTTGCGATGTTGGACAGACCGACGCCCAACCAGCGTCCGGCCTCACGCATGATGCTCAGCGCCAGCTCGTCGTACTCACGCGCCGCCTTTGCGGCATGCTCCGCGGTGATGGCCTCGACCGATCCGGCCATGGCGATCATCGTCGTCGTGGGGTTCCCCTCGGCAGCGCGCCGCGCGGCTCGTCCGATCGCGCCACCGGATGCGAATTGCTCGATGCATCCGCGCAGTCCGCAAGGGCATTCGGGTCCCTCGGGATCGACGATGGTGTGACCGAACTCGGCCCCCGCTCCCGTCGAGCCGCGCAGAAGCTTGCCCCCGATCACGAAGCCGCTGCCGATTCCGGTACCGAGGGTAAGCAGGACTACGTGATCTAGTCCACGAGCCGCCCCGAAGGTTCGCTCGCCCCAAGCGGCCGCGTTCGCATCATTATCAACTACCACTGGTAGGCCGATGCGCGCCCGGACCGCGTCGGCGACGTGGGGATCGTCGTAGGTGAGGTTGGGAGCGAAGGTCACGGAGCCGGTGGTGGCATCGATGAAACCCGCGGCTCCGACTCCGACGGCGGAGGGGTTTACCTCGACTTCGGGCGCGAGCCGAATCAGCTCGTCGATGACCTCGATGATTCCTTTGGTGCCTGCGGACCGATCGGTCGTGCGCTCGACCCGCAGTAAGATATCTCCCGTGTCGGATACCAGAGCCGCTTTGGTGCTCGTCCCACCGACGTCAACTCCAATTGCAGTTTGTGCCATGCCCCCAGGATATTCGCCCCGGCACGCCTAGCTGTTAGGGCGGCTCTAGCCGACGTCGATGCGCCGCACCCTGGGCTCGGTCCCGTCGTCGTCGCCCGGACTATCAGCCTCCGCGTGGCCGGAGCCCACGAAGCTCTCGGCCTCCTCCAGCATTATGCCGGCGGCGATGATCATCTCTCGCGCGGCGACTGCTAGATGGTCCATGACCTCGGGCCGCGTCTTGCGGACGACCGCGATGGTGGCGCAGATCGGACAGTAGGCGCAATCCGAGGTGTGTTCGTCGTGCGCCCCCTCGAAGAGATCGCTATAGCGCGCGGCGCGTTCCTCACTCGTGCTCATGGCTCCTCTTTTTTCTGAGCTCGTTCGGCAAAGGTGACCTCGATGCGGTCACCGACCAGCTTGGCGGAGACGATCTCCCTGGAGGCCAGAACCCTGGGGAGCATGATCGTCCGCCGATAGGGGCCCACCTTAACGAAGAGCTCGTCGACCTTGGTCGAAAGGTCGAGATCATCGTGCGTCGCGAACGGGAGCTTTAGCGCCAGCACGTAGTGAGATCCGCGTTTGCCCTGCGGTCCGGCCGAGCCCACCCCGCGTTTGGAAATGGTCATGGGATCGTCGGTAAAGAGAACCTCGGCCGGCTCGAGGTCGCCGTAGAGCTCGTCCCCCAACTCGGCCAGTAGCCCGGGGCCGATGAGTTCGGTCTCGCGCAGGCGAGCGGTCAGGATCGGAACCGGCGAGAACGCGTCGGCGGCCTCGGAGAGGTGCTCGGCCTGAATCTTCTTCCACCGCTCGAAGTAGGGGTCGCTGACCTCGTCCGGCAGCAGCCGGTTGGCCACGATGGCGTCGACCCGATACCCGAACAGGTTGAGATAGGTGAAGGTTCGCTTGGCTTCGGCGATGACCATGCGCTCGGGGTTGACGACCAGTCTTACCGACGTGGTCTCCGAGTCGGTCAGTACGCGCCGCACGCCGTCGAGCCTGTCGTAGAAGCGACGCACTGCGTCGTAGACCTCTTCGCCGGGCAGCGGCAACGAGGTCACCTTTCGCGCCACCGGCCGTAGGGCCCCCATGACGCGTCGCTCGACGGGAAAGATGCGTTCCATGTACCACGCGATGACGTCCGGGAGGCTGAGCAGCCTGAGCGTCTCGCCGGTGGGCGCGCAATCGACGATCAGAACGTCGTAGGGCCCCTCGTCGTGATGTCGTTTGACGTCGGCAAGAGAGAAGATCTCGTCGAGGCCGGGGATGACCGAGAGCTCCTCGGACTCGACCTCGGCCAGGCCGGCCCAGTTGAGGACCTTCACCGCGTGGCGCTGAATGTCCCGCCAGTTGTCCTCGAGCTGCTGTTGGGGGTCGATCTGCTCGGCCCACAGGTTGTGGGCCACCTCGAGAGCTTGAGGACCGAGCTCGGCGTCGAAGGCGTCGGCCAGCGAGTGGGCCGGATCGGTCGACATCACCAGTGTCTTGGCTCCCGTCGCCGCGATGCGCAACGCCGTCGCCGAGGCGATGGTCGTCTTCCCGACCCCGCCCTTGCCGGTGAACATCACGATGCGGGTCATCCGCTCGCTTCTACTCGTTGCTTGAGGCCTTTGAGCGCCATCGAGACGACCTGCTTCTCGCCCCTGCGTCGCAGCATCGCGGGGATTTTGAAGCCGGGGTCGACGGAGAGCTCGTAGGTGACCTCGGTCACCTCGTCGAACTCCTCGAAGCTGTACTTGCCGTTGAGCGACTTGATGTCACCATCGCGCAGCTTCCATGTGAAGAACTTCGGCCATCCCGAGTAGTCGTACTCGAGCGTGTAACTGACCTTCTTCACGAGCGCATCGACCTCGTAGTACACCGCGGTGCCGTAGCCGTCGTCGTCGGTCTCCGTTATCTCGGCCTTCTTCACCTGGTCCTGCCACTGAGGGTAGTTCTCGTAGTCGGCGGCGACCTCGAAGATGGCTTCGACCGAAGCTTTGATGTCGATGCTGTCCTTCACGCTCTCTGCCATCGCTACCCCCCTGTGCGTTGTGGACCGTGGTGCGGAAAGGCCCGCCCCGTTGCCCGGAAGTATCCGACGTTCAGGCACAGGGTGCGGCCGATGCGGATCGACGACATCAGCGGCTGGTGCACGTGACCGAAGTAGGCGCGCCGCGGCTGCACGTCCTCGATGTAACGCAGCAGGTCCTCGCTCCCGCGCTCGCGCTTGTCGGCCAGCGTGTCGTAGCAGAGCTCTTCAATGGCGGGAGGAATGTGCGAGCACAAGACGTCGACGTCGCCCAGCGAGTCGACCTTGGCGCGCATCTCGTCTTCGGAGATCTCGCCCGCGACGTGAAGCGGTGTCGGCAGCGCGCCACCCACGAAGCCGAAGCTCTCTCCCTCGAGCATCAGAGTTTGCGTATCGACGAAGGTCACCGCCGGAGTCTCGCGCGCGAAACGCTCGACGAGCCTAGGTTGGTCGACGTTGCCGAGGATGAAGTAAGTGGGGTCGGGCAGCGCGGCGAACACGCCTGCGTACTGCTCGTGGACGCGGCGTTTGATCTCGTCCTGGATCTCGCTCTCTCGCCCCTCGGATCTCCTTCGCATGATGTCGCGAGCTTCGAGCACCTTGCCCTCCGTGCGCAGGCGCGCCACCTCGATGACCGCCTCGACCGAGAAGACGTCGGTCAGGATGCCGGTCATAGAGGTGTAGTCGAGGAAGTTGATGAGGTCGCCGAGCAAGAGCAGCGTTGCGCCCTCGGGCACCGCCTTTGCGAGAGCGTCCGCAGACCCGTGCAGGTCGGAGACCAAGTAGATCGACATGGCAAGCATGGTAGCCGTGGAGTGTCTGCCTGCGGCTCCTCTAAGCTTTGGAGTCCATGGCGATCTCTCGGACTCATGTCTACGTGCACGGCGGCGTGTCGGGCAATGCCAAGCCCGGGCTGCCGTCGCTCGCTCATTCACTTCCCGAGGCAGTCACGGCCGACTCGGCGCTCGATGCGGTCGAGGAGGCGGTACGGCGACTCGAGGACGACGAGGCCCTCAACGCGGGCTGGGGCTCGGTGCTCAATCGAGACGGGGTCATCGAACTCGACGCCGGCATCGCCGACGGCCCCACGGGCCGAACCGCGGGCGTGCTCAGCGTCACGGTGCGCAACCCCATCTCGCTCGCCAGGCGGGTGCTCGACTCGACCCCTCACGTGCTTCTAACGGGCTCCGGAGCGATGGCCCTCGCAGGTGACCTCGAGGCTCTGGAAACCACCACCCCGCGCCAGCTCGACCGCTACAAGCGTGCGCTGGATGGCGGAGGGTTCGACTCCGACTACGGAGCCGACGACTACGTCGACACGGTGGGCGCGGTGGCGCTCGATTCGAGCGGGCGACTCGCGGCCGCGTCGTCGACCGGCGGAGTGTTCGGCAAGCTTCCCGGTCGCGTGGGCGACTCCCCCATCTTCGGCGCAGGCACCTATGCATCGCGCGAAGCGGCGGCGGTCGGAACCGGCGTCGGTGAGCTGTTCCTGGAGACGCTCGCTTGCGCGCGCGTCGGTCGCATGGTCGAAGAGGGAGCCCATCCCCAACTCGCGTGCGAACGGGTCATCACATATCTGGGCGAACGATCGAACGTACCCGCGGGGCTGCTGGCCCTCAGCGCGAGCGGTCGCGTCGGCGCAGCCTTCCGAGGTGGATCGTGGGCCGTCGAGGGGCCCAACGGCCCACTCAGCCCGGTCCAACTCGATTAGCCCCTTGCCAGGGCGCGCGGGAGGCCCCGTCTCGGGCAAGTAGACGAGGCCTCCGTTGCTACAAAGGGACGCTTAGTTGCGCACCTTGAACTTGTGGATCATCCCCTGCGTGAAGTGCGGGGGAGCCTGATCGCTGTCTTGGGCAAAGCAGAGCATGGCGTAGCGCCCGGTCTTTAGCTTGGTGTCGATGACCTGCTTGGAGCTCTTCCCGGCCTTGGCGAAGAGGTCGCCGATGAACTTGATGTGCTTCTCGGCCTTCTTGTCGGGCATGTCGAGCAGCTGCTGCAGCGTCTTGCCGTGAAGCATCTTGATGATCACGGCCATGTGATCCTGCTCACCTTCATTGGTGAAGCTGAAGATCGTCCGCTTGGGCTTGTAGGTCTCCTTCACGCCCATGTAGTGGTAGTCCATGGCCACGATCTTGACCCGCTGCGGGCGGGCGACCGTCCGCTCACCGGCGTCGTCGGCCGCGCTCGCACTGAAGGCGGCACCGCTGGTAAGGGACAGGGCGAGAGCCACCCCGAGCAGCGATCTCAAAGTCTTGCGCATTCGTCCTCCTTAGGAACATCGAGATTTCCGTTGGAGGGCACAATCGGGTACGACCGTCCGTAAATCGTTACGAGATCGCCCGATCGCTAAGGAATCGCGCCGGCCGGGACGCTAGGCCGCGGCGTTGGCCTGGAGCGCCTGCATCACGAACATCCCCATCATCAAGGCGAGGATGCCGAGCACCACCCAGAGGAAGTAACCGTTCTTGAGCAGGACCTCGCCCGTCGCCCCGGTGGCCTCGCGATAGGCGTCGTGGGCGGCCACCAGCCACAATCCGAAGGCGATCGCACCGAACAAGAACGTCATGAAGCCAACTCCGCCCTGCACGCCGGCGACGATCGTGACCAGCATCACCCACGCGCTGACAATGGCACGGGCGATCGCCTGCCCCCACAGACCGAGGTAGCCGTGACCGGCCCCGGGAAAGAACAGTGAAATCAGTGCGACCGCGTTGGGGTCGCGCGTGGGTCGCTCGGGCTCAGGCTCACGCAACAGGGCTCCGAACGGAGTTCCGCAAACCGAGCATTCTTGAGCGTCAAACGGGTTCGCCGTATCGCATTCCTTGCAGGTCCAGGTGATCCCGTCCTTGCCCACCGTGATGGCGCCCGAAGAGACCGTCGGCTGCGGGGCCGTGAAGCCGGGAGGAGGCGGGGGCGGAGGAGGAGCCCCGATGGCGCTCTGAGGAGATGGAGCGGACACCCCGACCGGGCCGCTGGGGGGAGCAAACCGGTCGAGGCACTGTCCACACCACTCCGCGCCCGCACGGTTCAGGCCCCCGCAGTTGGGGCATCTGACCGCTTCGATTTCGGGGCGCGTGTCCGTAGCTTGTTCGTGCATCACTGTGTCATCGGCGCGCCGAGGCCCCTACTCAAGCCCGGACGGCGACGGATATGGCCTCCGGCCAAGCGAGGAATGGGGATTCATTTAGGGCTTATGTATACGAGTGATCGGCGTCGGGGTGGATGCCGTCGCGCACCTCTTGGGCATAGCTCCTGGCGGCGTCCCCGATGACCTGCCCCAGGTCGGCGTACTCCTTGGCGAACTTGGGCTTGCGGCCCGGAGTTATCCCCAGGAAGTCGTGATAGACGAGCACCTGGGCATCGGTGTGGGGGCCGGCCCCAATTCCTATGGTGGGAATCGTGAGGCTGGCGGTCACCTGGCGGGCGAGCTCGGTTGGAACCCCCTCCAGCACCAGCGAGAACGCTCCGGCAGCCTCGAGGTTCTTGGCGTCCTCGGCCATCCGATGCGCCTGCTCCTCGGTACGCCCCTGAACGCGGAAGCCGCCCAGTTGGTTAACCGATTGAGGAGTCAGGCCGAGGTGACCCATGACCGGAATCCCACTCGAGGTCATGCGCTCGACTACGTCCGCGATGCGGCCTCCGCCCTCGAGCTTCACCGCGTGCGCACCTGCCTCTTTGAGGAAGCGTCCCGCGTTGAGGACGGCCTCGTCCGCATCGCCCTGGAAGCTCATGAACGGCATGTCGCCGACCACCATCGCGGTGGCCGCTCCCCTGGAGACGGCGCGTGTGTGATGGAGCATCTCGTCCATCGTCACAGGAACCGTCGAGTCGTAGCCCAGCATCACCATGCCGAGGCTGTCCCCCACCAGAAGGACGGGAATGCCCGCCTCTTCGAGGATGTGGGCCGAGAGTGCGTCGTAGCAGGTGAGCACGGGAAAGCGCTCGCCCTTGTCCTTGAACCCCTGGACATCGCGCACCGTGACGCGCTTGTTGCGCTGGTGAACCGACACTGTCGCCTCCTTGACAGGTAGCCGCAGTAGATCCGTCAAGGATACGCCTCGCGCGGTGGTTTCCCTTCCCGGCTTTGGCTACTTTCGCACCGGAGCGCTGGCCGATGCCGACTGCGGGGAATCCTTGAGATACATGTCCTCGATGACCTCGGCATAGAGATCGCCAATGGTGCGCCGCTTTACCTTCAGCGTCGGCGTGATCTCGTTCTCCTCCTGCAGGAAATCGCGCTCGAGGACGCGGAACCTCTTGATGCCCTCGACCTTGGCGAGCCCTGCGTTGAGCTCGTCGATCGCGCCCTGGATCTCTTTGATCGTGCGCTCGTGACGACAGATCGCGGCAAGGTCGCCCTCGATGCTGTGCTCCTTGGCGAACTGAGGCAGCTTCTCCTCGTCGAGTGTGATCAGCGCGGACAGGAAGGGTCGGCGATCGCCTATGACCACTACCTGGCTGATCAGGCCGTGGAACTTGAGCCGGTTCTCGATCTCCTGAGGAGCGATGTTCTTGCCGCCCGCCGTGATGATTATGTCCTTCTTGCGGTCGGTGATCTTAAGATAGCCGTGCTCGTTGAACTCCCCGACGTCGCCCGAGCGCAGCCACCCATCTTCGTCGATGGTCTCCTTGGTGGCCTCTTCGTTCTTGTAGTAGCCCATCATCACGTTGCCGCCGCGGGCGAGGATCTCGCCGTCGTCGGCGATCTTCACCTCGAGTCCCGGCAGCGCACTCCCGACCGAGCCGATGAGGACGGCGTCGGGCGGGTTCCAGGTGGTCGGTCCGTTGTCCTCGCTCTGCCCGTAGCCCTCGGTGATCTTGATGCCGACGGAGTGGAAGAACCAGATGAGCTCGGCGGCGAGCGGCGCCGCCGCACTCAACGCCAGGTTGCACTCCTCGAGCCCAAAGGCCGCCCGCACCTTGCTGAGCGCGAGCTTGTCGAGGACCACGTGCTGGAGCTTCAGCCCGAGCGGCACCTTGGCGTCGGCCATCTTGCCGCCTCGTCTCACGGCCTCCTGCTCGAGCTCGGTGACCTGGCGGCCCACCTCGATCGCCTTCTTGGCGATCTTGGCCTTGCGATTGTCGGGATCGGCGGCGGCCATCTTGGCCTGGACGCCCGCGTAGAATTTCTCCCACACGCGCGGCACCGCGAAGAAGTAGGTCGGCTTGCACTCCTTCAGGTCCTCGATGAGCATCGGAACCCCGCCACCGAACCACGTCTGCGTGCCGTAGTAGATCTGAAGAAGGTGGCTGATCATGCGCTCGGCGATGTGGCTGAGAGGCAGGTAGCTGAGGGCCCTGCCACCCTCCGCGTCGCCGATCGGGATGTGCTGCTCGGAGTGGGTGGCGGTCCACCAGATGTTGGCGTGGCTCAGCATGACGGCCTTGGGCGGACCGGTCGTTCCCGACGTGTAGACGAAGGTGGCGAGGTCTTCAGGTTTGACATTGTTGGTGGCATCTTCGTAGACGGAGTCATCGACTCCCTCCCCCAGAGCCACGAAGTCGTCCCAGCCCATCACGAGCTCTTTGTCGGCCGAGCCGTCGTAGCCGTCGAACACGATCACTTTGGTCAGGGCGGGCAGCTCCGAGCGCATTTTCAGGACCTTCTCGAGCTGCTCGGTGTTCTCGACGCAGGCGACCTTGGAGTCCGAGTGACCCACTATGTAGGCGACCTGCTCCGGAGAGTTGGTGGTGTAAACGGGGGCCGTGGCGCCTCCGATGCTCAGACAGCCGATGTCGGCGAA
Source organism: Actinomycetota bacterium (assembly GCA_050693975.1). Classification (GTDB taxonomy): domain Bacteria; phylum Actinomycetota; class CADDZG01; order CADDZG01; family WHSQ01; genus WHSV01. The sequence goes on along the minus strand of JBOGWV010000062.1, from coordinate 2,729 downwards.
GTGCCACTCGATCCGGTTGCCCGACAGCAGCGCCATCTTGTCACCGGCCCTGAACCCGAGGGCGTGAAGGCCTTTCCCCACCTTTCGCACCGAATCGCCGTAATCACGCCAGGTGACGTCGTGCCAGGCTCCGTCCCCCTTGTAGCGAAGTGCCACCTTTTCGGGGTGGGTGCGCACGCGTTCGTGGAATCGACCGATGATCGTCGTTGCAGGCATTGCCCCGTCCCCCTTGTGAACCTGACCGATTATTCAAGTTTCGTTCCCCGAGTCTAGGACGTGTCCTTCTCGCGTTCCAAGAAAAATTCGATCCGCTCGGGAATCGGAGGGTGGGAGAACAGCGCCCATACCGCCGGGCGCGGGGGCTCGAGGTCCGCGATATTGGCGAAGGCGAGGCGCCGGAAGGCGCGCACGCCGGTATCCACATCCCCGGTCAATGCGATGGCCCAGCCGTCGGCCTGGCGCTCGAAGCTCCTGGAGACGGTGTTCTCGGCAGGAAGCAGCACGATGCCCATTATCAGCGCGAAGGCGGCCAGCAGCGGCAGTGCCCTGAGGTCACCCACCCCCTCGGCTCCGGCCCATTCCCACAGCGACGCGTTTCGACCCAGCCATCCGAGCAGGGCGAAGGACACCAATAGCCCGAGGCTCGCCAGGCCGATGTTCTTGAGCACGTGGTTCTCCTTGGCGTGGCCGAGCTCGTGGGCCACCACGAACTTGATCTCGGCCTCACCCCCGCCGGCCAGCAGCGTGTCGTACACCACCACCTGTCTCGTCGAGCCGAACCCGGCGACGTATGCGTTCTCGGCCGTCGTCCTGCGGCTGGCGTCGGCCACCAGGACCTCGTCGACCTCGATGCCGGCCTCTTGTGCTAGCGCCTTGATGTCATTCGCGAGGGCCCGGTCCTCGAGGGGAGTGAACTTGAAGAACAGCGGCGCGATCAGGACCGGGTAGAGGTAGACGAGTACCACGGTCAGTGCGGTGAACACCCCCCACCCCCACAGCCACCAAGTCCCGGGCCGCCACCGCACGACGCCGAAGAACGCCACCGCGCCGACCGCCAGGGTCACCGAAGAAACCAGCAGCCCCCGGAGTTGGTCCGACAGCCACCCGCCGAGATCCTGCGTGGACAAACCCCAGTCGTGCTGGACGACGTATCCGCGCACGTACCCGATCGGGAGACCCAGGAGAAACAGGATGAGCGCCAATCCCAGTCCTGCCAGCAGCGCCCGCACCGGCCACCCTCCGGGGATTCGGTCTAGCACCCCCAACAGCCTGCCCATCGGGCCCCGCGCCAGGATCAGCAGCGTCGCGAGTTGCAGCACCGTCGTCACCGCGAAGCTAAGGTATCCGGGCCGTCTCAACGCCTCGCCACGCGCCACCTGCTCGTCGCTGAAGCGGGCGCCGAGAGCGGGATCGGTGGCGCCCGCAGGCTCCTCGGCGCCTCGGAGCGAGGCCGGTGCGCGCGAGGCCCACGCCACGACGCCCGTCCCCACCAGCGTCAAGACACAGATCAGAAGCGCTGCTCGCGAGGTGCTCACGCGAGCAGCCTAAATGCGCCATCCGGCGGTCACCCGCTAGCCCGGCGACGGGCTCACGCCGCATGTCCGTTCAGCCGGCCTCCGCGCCCGACCTTCGGTCGGGCCCAGGTGGGTTGGGCTGCCGTCTCGGTCTGAACTTCAGCACCGGGATCAGCCCCACTCCGGCCAGCTGCTGCAGAGGCGGGTCGAGCTCCTCGTCGATCTCAACCGGCCCCGCCTGCGGGTGCAGCACCGCGGTTACGAGGCAGTCCTCGCAATGCTCGCTCTGGTACATCTCGCACTGAGTGCAATCGATCCTCATGACGCCTCCTCTTTGGTGCCTAGCTCGGGCCTCTCGACCTGCTCTGAACCTCACGCTAGCGAGGCGCTGTGACAGTTCTCTTTCGAGCCCGACGAAAATCGAAAGCCGGCCGCTCGATCACGCGTCCCGGTATCAGCCGGGCTTGTGCTCCGTGAGTCGTCTCACGCCGATGAAATCACCGCGTCGTTCGAGCACCGTTCCCACGTCGAAGGTTCGGGCCATGAGCATGAGCTCATCGGTGAGATCGTGTAGCCATTCGATTACATCCGGCAGCTCCATCAGGGCAATCGGGACGTAACTCTGATTCCTGAGTGCCTCCGAGACCAGCTTGAAGTAGACATCCGGGTTCAGTGCTTCCATGTGGAGCACTTTGATCGTCGTGGTCGCGTGATGGCTCACCATGCCTGCCATCGCTCGCCGGCAGCCGCATTCGTCCTCGATGTCTCCGGGCTCACACTGGAGTGGAGGAAGAAAAACCAGCTCACCCTCAATCGTCGAGCAGAAATCGTTGTCGCGCCAACCTTGCGTTTGGTTGGTTGCCGTAAGCACCTTCACCTTTTCGTTGCCCCTTTCGCCCCGGCATAGTTTTGGATCTCCCCTCCGGGAGAATTCGCTGATCAGACCGGTCAGGGCTCGGGAGGCTTGAGCTTGCCCGCCTTGCGATCTCGCTCGGTCTTGGCCTGGTGACAGTCGTAGCAACGCGGCTTGAGGTTGCCATGCGACGTGGGACCGAGAGCAACGCGCGGCTCGACGTGATCGAACTCGGGCCGTAAGCGATTGCCGCAATCCGCGCAACAGACGCCGTCAAACTCGGGCGGTTCTCCCAACTCCAGGGCCGTGCGTACCTCGACCGAGGGATCGCGCGACCAGCGCTTGAAGTTGCGCAGGTCGAC
>JBOGWV010000061.1:0-16228 GCA_050693975.1 Actinomycetota bacterium | reverse complement strand
GCTCTCGATTCGCACCTCGACGAGCTCGACGCGGCGCGCTCCGAAGCGGGGGACATCAGGACGAGGGCGCTGCGAGTAAGCCGCGAACTCAACCGGGACGTGGAGGCTCAACAGCGGATCGTGGCAGACCTTCAAGCGGAGCTGGCTCTGGAGCGCAGGCGGGCCGCACTGAGACGGGCCGCTCGCATTGATGCTGCGCTGGAGCGCGCCCGTGCGGCAAGCGAGCGAACCGCCGCGAAGGCCGCCCTGGTCGTGGCCGACGCCGCCGAGGTGTCGTCCCCGTCCGTCGCAATCGCCGACTCGGAGGCCGACTGGGATCTGATCGCCCAGTGCGAGTCGAGCGGCAACTGGCACATCGACGCGCTGTACGACGGCGGGCTCCAGTTCGACCCCGACACCTGGCTCCAGTTCGGTGGGGGGCGCTACGCTCGCTACGCATGGCAGGCGTCGCGCGAGCAGCAGATAGCAATCGCGGAGAGGGTTCTGGACGGTCAGGGACCGGGGGCTTGGCCGAACTGCTTCCAGTACGGCTAGCCGGTCGCCACTCAGCGTTTACATTCAGTCGATGGCCGAGATCAAGGGTTGCTTCGTGGTCGAGCCCACCTACGTAGAGGGGGCCGCGGAGAAACGGGGTCCCTACCGCAAGGAGCATCTCGAGCGCGTCGGCAAGCTTCAACGCGAGGGCGTGATGCTGGTCGCAGGAGCGTTCGACGACATGAGCTCTTCGCTGTTGGTGCTCGATGTCGCGAGCGAGGAGGCGGCCGCTGCGATCGTCGAGTCGGACGCGTACTGGCACAACGGGATCTGGACCGACTATTCGATGCGCAAGCTCAACCGGGTGGTTTGACGCTCAGCATCATTCGCCTTGCAAAGGTCACCGCGATGGACGCCAGCAGCCCCGCGCACGCGGCCCCGAGCCACGCGGCCGAATAGTCGACGTGTTCGGCGACGTAACCGAACACCAGGGGGCCGCTTACCCCTCCGAGGTAGACCCCGGTCTGAGTGAGGCCGGTCGCGGCGGCGGGCGCTTCGCGATTTCGGATCACGACCATCAGGTTGAATAGCCCCGGCCATCCCCAACCACCGGCGAAGCACAGCAGCGTCGCAGGAACCAGGAGCTGCGGCTGGCGTGTGGCTTGCAGGAGCATTCCCACCGAACCCAACAGGAACAACCCGGTGACCCACAACAGCCGGCCCCCGATTCGGTGGTCTGCGTACCATCCGGCTCCCACGCGCATGGACAGGCCGGCGATGCTGCCGGCGGCGAACAGGAGTCCGGCGGCGGCCTCCCCCAGTCCCGCGCTCACGCTCGAGTCGACGAGATAGGAGCCCATCGCATTGGCGGCTCCCGACCCAAGCGCACCCGCCAGCGCTAGTACCACCAGTCCGGGGACGTTGCGGCGATCGACCTGTTTCTTCTCCCCCCTTTTCGATCGAAGCCTGGACCCGGGAATCAGGGCGACCACCACCAGGGTCAGCACGGCCCCCAGCGCAAAGGCCCAGCGCCATCCCACGGTGAGGGCGATCAGCGGCACGGCAAGGCCTCCCATGAGCGTCGCCGCGGGGATGCCCGACTGTTTGATGCCGAAGGCGAAACCCTGGCGGCTGGGATCGACGCGCTTTGCCAGGTGAAGGTTCGCGCCGACCTGTGCCAGCGCGCTTGCAAGTCCCCCGACGACGAGGAAGACCATGAGCACGAGCGACGTGGGCGCCAGAGCCAGACCGATCAGTGCGACCGCCACCCCGGCGCCACTTATGCGCATCGCAACCCCCGCCCCGATACGTTCCGCAATGCGTCCCGCAAGGGCCGAGAAGATCGCCGACGCCGAGAAGAAGATCGCGGTCAACAGGCCGATCTGGCTGACGGGAAGCTCGAGCTCGTCGCGTATCTGAACGGCGAGACCGCCGACGAGGAACACCGGAAGGGAGCCGCAGCCGGTGATGAGAACCGCTTGAAGAGCGGCCCGCCAGAACGACCGGTCGAGGTCGACCTGGTCGCCGACGGGAGCCCCGCGCGCCCGTGATTGCAAATTTTCGATACTGCAACTCCTTTTGGTTCCTGTACCGCACGACTCAATGAGTAGTGCAAACCTGCCGATACACATTCCGAAACCTAAATGGGAACAGAGTTTTCCGTTATTCTGTTACCCTGAGTCATCGAGGACGGCGAAGAGCCGTTCGTGAGATTTGCCTTCCGGTTCCTCCTTTGTGGCTGCATGAGGGTGCGGGACAGTGAATCTCTCCCGTTAACAGGCAGCATGGTTGCTGCCCGAAGGAGTTGAACAGTGTCAACATTTGCCGAACTGGGCGTGTCCGCGCCCGTATTCAAAGCGCTGGCGCGTGAGGATATCCACGTCCCCTTCCAGATCCAGGGCCTGGTCATGGCCGACGCTCTCGCGGGCCGCGACGTGCTTGCGAAGTCCCGCACCGGCTCGGGCAAGACCCTGGCGTTCGCCATCCCGATCGTCGAGCGAGTCAAGCCCGGCAACAACCGGCCCAAGGCTCTCATCCTGGTGCCGACCCGCGAGCTCTGCGTTCAGGTAACCGAAGACTTCCGCGGAATAGCGCGGGCGATGAACCTGAAGGTGGCGTCGGTCTACGGTGGCACCGCGCTGCGCGAGCAGTCCGCCAAGGCCGCGAAGGCCGACATCGTCGTAGCGACCCCCGGCCGGCTCGAGGACATCTCCGAGCGCAAGCTCATCAAGCTGGATTCGATCGAGATTCTCGTACTCGATGAGGCCGACCGCATGCTGGACATGGGTTTTCAGCCGCAGGTGGACCGGCTCGTTCGCCGCATCCCCAAGCAGCGCCAGACCATGTTCTTCTCGGCGACCCTCGACGGTCGGGTCGGCTACATGGCCAAGGCCTACACGAACGATCCCTTGAAGCACGAGGTAGTCGACAAGCGCCAGACCGTCGAAGAGGCGGAGCACCGCTTCGTTCCCGTCGACGAGCACAACAAGGTCGAGAAGCTCATCGAGCTCCTCGGCGAGGAGCGCGACCTAACACTTGTGTTCGTCAGGACCAAGCGTGGCGCAGACCGTCTGACCCAGCGTCTCAAGCAGCGCGGGGTCACCGCACTTGCGATGCACGGCGACCTGAGTCAGGGGCAGCGGAAACGAGCGCTGAACCGTTTCGAAACCGGAGCCGTCGACGTTCTCGTCGCAACCGACGTCGCCGCACGCGGCCTCGACCTCGACGACATCACTCACGTCATCAACTACGACCCGCCGCAGGACCACAAGGACTACGTGCACAGGATCGGTCGCACCGCGCGCGCGGGTCGCTCGGGCACGGGGGTCACCCTCGTAACCTCGAAGCAGCAGGCCGACGTCAGCATCGTGGCCTCCGAGCTCAACCTCAAAGAGGAGTTCGAAGCAGAGGGACTCAAGGTCGCCAAGCCCCGCAAGGTGTTCACCTCGGGACGCAGGGGTTCGTTCATGAGCCCACCGCGCCGCCGCCGGGTCTAGGCCTCGACCCTCTGGTTCTTGGCCACCACCACGATCCCGGTGTCCGACACAGTGAACCGTTCCTTGTCCCTGGCCGGATCGACGCCGATCTCGCAGTGCTCCGGAACGCGCACGTTCTTGTCCAGGATCGCGTTCCGAATGACGGCGTGACGGCCGATCTGGACGCCGGGTAGCAGAATCGAGCCCTCGATGCTGGAGAAAGAGTTCACCCTGACGCCCGGGGAGATGACGCTACGACGCACGTCTCCACCCGAGATGATCGCGCCCGCGCACACCATCGAGTCCACTGCCCGCCCGATCCTGCCCTCACTCTCGTGGACGAACTTTGCGGGGGGCAGAGCCGGGTTCCCGGTGAGAATCGGCCACTCGTAGTTGTAGAGGTTGAACTCGGGCTCGTATGAGATGAGGTCCATGTGAGCTTCGTGGTAGCTCTCGAGCGTTCCGACATCACGCCAGTAGTCGCGGTCCCGGTCGGTCGAGCCGGGAACGACGTTGCGCTTGAAGTCGTAGACGGCACCCTCTCCCTTGTCGACCATCATGGGAATGATGTCGCCCCCGATGTCGTGGTCGGAGTCCTCGTTGTCCGCGTCGCGATTCAGGACGTCGATCAGAGCGTCGGCCGTGAAGACGTAGTTGCCCATCGACGCGTAGCTCTCCTCTGGAGAGTCGTGAAGTCCCGGGGGGTCGGAGGGCTTCTCGAGCCAGGACTTGATCGAAACTCCGTCTTCGGCCGCCTCGATGATGCCGAAGGAGGAGGCCTCTGCCCGAGGAACCCTGATGCCGGCCACCGTGACTCCCGCCCCCGACGCGATGTGAGCCTCGACCATCTGCTGGGGGTCCATTCGGTAGATGTGGTCGGCCCCGAACACGATGACGTAGTCGGGCTCCTCGTCGCTCAACAGGTTGAAGTTCTGCCAGATCGCGTCGGCCGAGCCGGCGAACCACCGGCGGCCCCTGCGCATCTGCGCAGGAACCGGGGTGACGTAGTTGCCGAGTAGAGGGGACAGGCGCCACGCCTGCGAGATGTGGCGGTCGAGGCTGTGGCTCTTGTATTGCGTGAGCACCGCGATCTGCAAGAACGACGCGTTCACGAGGTTCGAGAGCGCGAAGTCGATCAGCCGGTAGCTTCCTGCAAAGGGAACCGCCGGCTTGGCTCGCTGAGCCGTGAGGGGCATGAGCCGTTTGCCCTCGCCCCCGGCGAGCACGATCCCGAAGACCCTCGGCTTGGCCATGACCGAACCATATCCGGCTGTCGGTTAGAGCTCGAGGCGAACCCGGCCTCTCACCCGGCCGAGGCTCATCCCGACCCGCTCGGTGATGGGCCGCATCAAGGACTCGAGCTGGTCCGAGGGCGCGAGGCCCATCTCCTCGAAGAGCAGATCTCGGTAGAGACGGTATTGACGCACGGCCTCGCCCACGTTGCCCTCCGCCAGATGGACGCGGATGAGGACGCGCTGTGCGCTCTCCCTCAGCGGCTCGATCGAGACCGCGGACAGTGCGGCGACGGCGGCCTCTCCGTGGCGGCCTACCTCGAGTCGCTTCAGGGCTAGGGCCTCGAGCGCGTGGAGCCGTAGTTGCCGGTGACGCTCGCGCTCCACAAGTACCCAGTCGTCGTACCAGTCGGGAAGAAGGTCTCCGGCGAGCTCGTCCTCGTCGAGGTCGATGTACCGGTCGGGGGAGCGCTGGCTTAGAAGGTCGTGCGCGACGTCGATCACCTGGCGAACGTCGACGTTTACCTGCGGAGACAACCGAAGGTCGGTGCGACGGGCCTCGACCAACTCGTAACCGGGTCGGCGGAGGCGCCACAGGCTCGAGCGGAGGTTCGCCGCGGACTTCTCGTCCGTGGTCTCGTTCCACAAAACGCCGGCGACGTTGCTACGCAGCAGGGGGCGATCGTGAAGCGCAAGGAAGGCCAGAAGACGTTGAGCGCTGGTGGGGAGGTCCACCGACCGACCGTCACAGTGCAACTCGAACCCACCAAGCAGTTCGAGGCGGATGTCACGTCGCGCTACCGTCTCTCTCACATGACTGGTCTATATCAGCACCGTCACCGTTTACATGGTGCAGGGGGAGCGTTTTCGGGATGGCCTGAATGAGCTACGGGATTACACGATCGGGTACTCGGCGCGACACATACGAGCGTGTCCGCCTACACCGATGGGGTGACTCGATTTGTCGTCGAGAGGAGACGAGTAGTCAGCCGTCGGCCTGGTAGCAGAGAGGAGCGACGATGCGCGTGTGCCCCGGCTTCATGGGCAGCAACCGGTGAGCTATGACGCCCCCGAGCAAAACGAGGGACTCTCCCGGGGAAAGCCGCACGTGCACCCCTCCTCGATCGTCCGCTGAAATGGCCTCGAGCGTTTCACCGGTGCGCGTCGGATAGAGACAAAGGACGCCCGACGAGGCGTGATCTGGGGCGTCGTCGTACACGCAGGTGATCACTGCGAGATCGCACAGTTCGAGATCCCGATGCAGTCCGAGGTGATGCCCGGCTCTCCGGTAGTAGGAGAACGTTCCAAGTCCCCCCGCAGTTCTCCAGCGCACGCCCGTCAGTCCGGCGATCGCGTTCCGCGCCAACTCAGAGTCATAGAAGCTCTGCAGGAACGGACCACCGGTGGCGGTCTCGAGCCACCGATCCGGATCGCCTCGTCTCTCGAACTCGTCACCGGGACAGCACACCTCTTGGACGACTGCGTCGGAATGACGAGCGAGAGCTTCGCTCGAAAGGTTCGCGACCGCGGCAACGTCGAGCAGCCGGATGACCGCGGCACCGCCGTGCGCGGCGAGAGGGCTTCGCAGGATCGCATCCTCCGCGAGCGCGAGGCGGTCGCGCTGGGTTGTGACGCTCACGGGTTGCCCGGTCCGAAGTCCGGCGGCGGAGTGAATGTCACCGCCTGAAGGTTGCGGGAGATGTTTCGCGGAAGGGCGGAGAGGTTGAACTCGAGCGAGCCCGATTCGAGGCGGACCGAGGAGAGCTCCCCTCCTCGCCTTCGTTCGATATCGAGCTTTTGACCAAAGAGGTTCTCGAACCGCGATCGGGACCCGGTGATCGAGAAACTGATCGCAACCACGTCGCTGACCTCGAAGCCTTGCTCGGCGAAGAATGAGGTTGATGCCTCGACGGCGGCCCGAGCAGGCATGTAGGAGCCGACTACCTCGGAGGTGATCGGCTCAGAATCTGCGTGGTCGTTCTCCGGTCGCAGCACCACCAGGGCGCTGATCCTGATGTTCTCGTTCAAGACTCCTGCCTCCGTCGGGATCACGATGCCTCGACCAATCGGAGGGAGACTCGGTTCGGCTCCTCGACTCGATTGGTGCGCGGCGGCCTGTGGACCGCCAGCGCGAGATACCTCTCCCCAACAGCCACCATAAGCCGCCCGCTCACCGAGCTATCGAGGAACCTCCGGATTTCGGCTTCGGGCGCTTCGGGAGCAACCTTCAACAGCGATGAGAGCGAAGTGACCCGGTCGCACGCTCTGTAGACATCCGCCCGCCAGTCCTCGAGCGTGGTGATTCGCTCGACTCCCCGCCGGTCGACGAGGGCCAGACGGCCACGAGGCAACTCGACCATCCACAAGGCGCCAACCGGGCCCGAGTTCATCCACCTGCGCATGCGGTCGATTGCAGCACCGGCATAGGAGATGGGGTCCCGAGCGTCGGCGTAGTCGAAGTCGAAGTAGTAGGCGACCCGGCTCAGGGTCGCCGGATCGAAGGGATAGAGGGACTCGTAGGGCTTCATGGCTCGTACGTTGGTCAGACCGTACGTCGGCGCTCGGTCGTGATAGGGGCTGAAGCGATCGAGCCGGATCGGCCCGTGACCGCTGGGTGGCTCGAGAAAGTCGATCCAATCGATCAACGCCGTGATGGCCTCGTAGTCCGCGGGTTCCTCACCGGGGAACCCGTAGAGGAAGTTCCATTCGGGTCGTATGCCGAACTCACGGCACCACTTCAGGAGCTGGACGTTCTGGAGGGTTGACGTTCCCTTGTCCATGAGGTTCAGGACATGATCCGAGAGGCTCTCGATGCCGGGCTGAATGTGGCGGATGCCGGCGGCCCACAGCAGACGCACCTGCTCACGCGTCAGATTGGCCTTGACTTCATAGAAGAGGTTCATGGGAAGGCCCTCGTCCGCAAGCATGGGCAGGAGTGACTTGAAGTAGCGCATGTCGAGGATGTTGTCGACGACGCTGATCGTGTGAATGTCGTACGACGACGTGAGCGAGCGGATCTCCTCGATGACGCGCTCGGCGCTCTTCGACCTGAAAGCCATCGTGCCGCCGTTAAGGCCGCAAAAGGTGCAGTGATGCTTCGCTCCCCACCAGCAGCCGCGTGAGGTCTCGAGCAACAGGACCGGTGTTACCTCTGCCGCGGAAGCACAGGCATCTTTCGATGCAAAGTAGTCGTCGTAGTTGGGTGAAGGAAGCGAGTCGAGGTCGCTGATCATTGGCGCCGGCCCGGTGGCGATGCTTCGGCCCCCTCTCCGAAACACCACCCCGGGCACCTCGTCGATTCGCCGGCGCTCGGCGACACGTTGCACGATCGCGGGGAAGGACCGGTCGGCTTCGCCCGAACAGACGATGTCGACGAAAGAGAATCGCTCGTGCAGAGCGCGCCCCATGTCGTCTTCCCAGTTAGCGCCACCGAATGCGACGAGTACCTCGGGCCACGCTTCCTTGATGCGCCTGGCGAGGGCGAGCGAGGCGAGGTTCTGCTCGAACGTCGATGTGAACCCCACGATCGAGAACGACCCGTACTCTGCGGCGCGCATGCAGTGGTCGAGATACACCTCGACATAGGAGCGAACACGAAGCAGCCGCTGAACATCGGCCGAGGTGAGCCTCCACGTCTGGAGCAACACCTCCTGCACGTAGCGCTGATCGACGCCGGGCCTGTCACCGTAGAGGGCCCGCGTAAAGATCCAGTCACCAGCGAACGCAGTGTAGGGAAGCCCCGACTGCACCCATTGGTAATCCTCTAGCCCGATAAAATCGGCGAAGTCGAAGCCGAGGTACGCGATCTCGCAGCGCTCATCGTCGGCGCGCACCTCGGCCTGGAGCAGGCTCAACCCCAGCGACGGTCGCTCGAGCGCGTGCCAGGGCATGCTCAGAAGCAGCACACCGTTAGCCTGGCGGTCCGGCAGAGCCCGCCCCGCGTTGGCTATATTCAAAGGTCGAGGTCGTCGTCCGACTCGGTGATGATCTGTTCGAGTTGGGCAACATCTTCGGCCGAGAGTTGCTCCTCCCCCTCCTGAGGCGCTTCGCCCTCGGCAGGTCCGGGCGGCGCGGGCACGATCGGCGTGGGTCCGACGGGCTGAATCGGCCCCACCGGCTGAATCGGCTGGATCGGCTGAATCGGTCCGATCGGCTGAATGGGCTGGATCGGGCCGATCGGCTGAATCGGCTGGATGGGCTGAATCGGCTGGATGGGCGCTATGGGTGCCGGTCCGATCGGCTGGATCGGCCGGATCGGCTTGATCGGCCCGAGGCACTTCACCTTTGCGACCAGTACGGCCTTGTTGGCGTCGGCGAGCCCGTGACCGGTTGCAAGGTCGGGCCCGACAATGGCGGGATTGCCACCCGTGGCGGGGTTGCAGGTGCCGGTGGTGACGTCCCGTGCGGTGGACTTGAGGATGCTACGGACCTGGGCGGGGGTGAGCTTGGGGCAGGCCTGCTTGACCAATGCGCAAACCCCTGCGAGCTGCGGCGCGGCAGCGGAGGTTCCGCTGATCGCCGCCCAGCCGTCGTTGGCCGCGGTTTCGTCGCCGTTCGGATGCGTGCCTCCCGCCATACCCGTGTCGATGTCGTCTCCGGGCTGTAGCGGAAGCATGATGTAAGCGGCACGCGGCAGCATGCCGACGAGACCGGACACGTCGGGCACGTTTCGCCCCGGGTAGATGCTGCTGGCGAAGCCGCTCGAGTAGTTGGACGCCCGCATGTTGCCGTTGCTCTCCATGAACACCCCGCCCGCGGAGATCACGTCGGGATGCTGTCCCGGAAAGCCGAAGTGTCCGTTACCGGCAGAGAACACGACGATGATTCCATTCGCGACCGCGAGCGCGATCGCTGCAGCCATCGCCTGGTTCGCGGCGCTTAGCGGAGGATTCTTCTGACTCGAACCCCACGAGTTACTGATGATGTGCGGATTGAGCCCCACCGCCGCGTTGAACGAGCCGATGGTGTTGACGAAGCTCAGCTTCACCATCGTGAAGTCGGCGTCGGGGGCGACCGCGAAGACGTTCGCCGACTCCGCCGTGCCGTGCCCGGATTCGTCGTCTAGCGGGTTGGCCGTCCCCGGCCCTAGCACGACGGGTGACGAGCGGTATCCCCGTTTCGTGAAGTAGGGGTGCTTGAACCAACCAGTGTCGGTCATGACGACCTTGATGCCCTTGCCGGTGATTCCCCCTCGATGCGCCTTGTCCGCGTTCATCCCCAGCGAGACATCGCCCGGCACGTCGAGGTACCAGTAGCTCTTGTTGGGGGCGAAGGGATTCTGCATGAAGTATCTGGGCTCCTCGAGAGCCACGCCTTCGAGCACGTCGCCGAGCTCCGACCCAGAGGTGTCGATGAGCCCTGGGAGATCGGTCTCGGGCGCCTCGACAAAAGTAGCGGTGTCCTCGCGACCCTGCTCTTTCACCACCGGACGCTCCTCGGGCGTCAGTGACGTCCCGAAAACACGGTCGTACAGAGAGGGGGGGCCGGCGATGTTGATCGTGACGGACGACATTTGGAGCACGTCGAAGCCCGCGTCCTGCAGGCGGCGGGCCGCGGTCATGACGAGATCGGACTCCGAGACGAAGTTCATCGCATAGTCGGCCGTGATCACCTCTCCAGCAGCGAACAGCGACGTGCCGCCGATTGATCTCGGCGAGGCTTGCGCGTACACCGTGCGGGGAAGGCCGCTGGGGAGCTTCGGGACTCTTGATCGGGCGGCCCGTCTCGTAGACTTCCGAGTCGACTTCTTCCGACTGGACTTGCGCGTGGACTTCTTGCGCTGGGCCATTCGAGCCTCCTCGCATAGCAGGTGATGACTGTTTCGCGGCGCACAGCATCATCCGTACTCGTCACTCCACCGTCATCGCAGCGTCAATGGGTCGGGTGTGACGCGGTGTTGACGGAACGGTGACGGTGCGGGCATGTACTTCCGCCATGAGCCCGATGATCCTCGATGAGGTTCCGGCCGAGCTGTTGCCAGACCTGCGTTCGCTGCGCGCCAGGCTCTCTGCCGAGATTCCTGCGAAGCGGCTCGATCACAACCTGCTCGTTGCCACGTGGAACATTCGAGCTTTCGGCGATCTAACCGAGACCTGGATCGCGTCCCCGGGCGACTCACCCAAGCGAAATCTCTTCGCGTTGCGCTGCATCGCCGAGATCGTGTCCCGCTTTGACGTCGTCGCCATCCAGGAAACGCGCGGCAACATCAAGGCGCTGCGGCACATGTTGAAGCTTCTCGGTCCCGACTGGGGATTGATCATGACCGACGTCACCGCAGGCGATGCAGGCAACGACGAGCGTATGGCCTTCGTCTTCGACACCCGGCGAGTGACGACCTCCGGCCTTGCGGGAGAGCTTGTGGTTCCTCCGGAATGGACGCGGTCTGAGGACATCACCCCCGATGCCCTCAGGGAGCAGTTCGCGCGAACTCCCTATGCGGTGAGTTTTTCGTCGGGCAGAGAGACCTTCATTCTGGTGACGTTGCACGTCCTCTACGGTGAGACGGCGTCTGATCGACTGGGAGAGCTACACGGCATTGCCAAATGGCTCGAGGATTGGGCGCGACGAGAGCAGTCCTGGGGGCACAACCTCATCGCGCTCGGTGACTTCAACATCGATCGCAAGGACGATGACGCGTACAAAGCGTTCACGTCCACAGGCCTTCGCGCACCCGCGGAGCTCGACTCCGTCCCGCGCACGATTTTCAAGAGCGGCGAGAAAGCGTTCTACGACCAGATCGCCTGGTTCACGGAAGAGGGGAATTCCAACACCCCCGTCCTGTCCATGAGGTACTCGAAGATGGCTGGAGGCTTCGACTTCCAGCACGTAGTTCTGCCCTCGCTGAGCGACGTCGAGCTGTCCTGGCGCATCTCGGATCACTATCCGCTGTGGGTTGAGTTCCTCATCGGTGAGGACTGACGGCAACCAGGTCGGGCTTGACGCCGGTCACTGGTGGGTAGCCTTTCTGACTACCGCCTTCCGGGGAGAAGAACATCGACCGAGCTCTGAAGCGGCTGCGCCTGCTCCGCTACAAACCGATTGCGATGAAGCTGTACGGACAGATCTCGAAGGATCGCATCCCCGGTCTGGCCGCCGAGGTCGCCTTCTTCGGCACCCTCAGTATCTTTCCGGCCCTTCTCATTCTGGCCACCGCGCTCGGCTCCATCGGGCGCGTCGTCGGCAGTGAGGTCGTGGACAGCTCCCAGCACGTGGTCGTCGAGTTCCTGAGCGGAATACTCACCAACCAGGGGCCCGTCAATGCGGTCGAGTTGCTGTTCGAGCGACAGTACAGCGGTGTACTAACCGTCTCCATCGCCCTCGCTCTCTATTCGATGTCGCGTGGGTTCTCCGCGGTCATCACCGCTCTCGATCTCGCCTATGACCTGCCCGAGCAACGCTCGTGGCTGAGACAGCGCCTCACCGCGATCGGACTGGGTCTCGGCAGCGTTCTGTTCGCCGTACTGATGCTGGTCATGTTCGTGGCCGGGCCTCTGCTCGGTGGTGGCGACGCAATCGCCGACGCGCTCGGTTTCCAAGGAGGCAGTTTCAAGGTGTTCTGGGACGTGCTGCGCTGGCCCGTCATGCTCGTGGCGTTGCTCGCGTGGGCGATCCTGCTCTACAAGCTCGCGCCCAACCAAAGGGCGTCGTGGCGCAAGGGGATTCCGGGAGCTATGTTCTGCGCCTTCGGCTGGCTCGCCGGCTCGCTGGGATTCAGCGCCTATCTTCACCTGGCGTTCGGCGCCAACCAGATCCTCGGCGCGATCGGAGGCGGGCTCGTGACGATGGTCTGGCTCTATCTACTGAGCTGGGTCCTGCTCATCGGTGGCGAGCTGAATGCGATGTTCGTAGGCGCCCCGCTCGGCCGCCGGCGACCCTTACCCGTACACCAGCGTCCCTGATGATTGACCGCCTCGTATCAAATCGGCCTTCGCGCGTAAGCCTCTAGCTGCTGGGCCCATCCCCGAGGCGTTGCTCGATGTGCTCTAGCGCGCTGGGGTCTTCGATGGTCGAGGGAATCTTGTAGTCCCTCCCGTCGGCGATCGCACGCATGGTGGCACGCAGGATCTTGCCCGAGCGCGTTTTCGGGAGACGTTCGACGACGCTCACGCGCTTCATCGAGGCGACCGCTCCGACCTCGTCGCGTACGGATTGAACCAGCTCGCGGGCGATCTCGTCCTCATCGCGATCCACCCCTGCCTTCAGCACCACGAGCCCAATGGGAACCTGCCCCTTGAGTTCGTCGGCCGCTCCCACGACTGCGCATTCGGCCACATCTGGGTGTTGGGCGAGTGCTTCCTCGATGGTGCCCGCGCTCAGTCGGTGCCCCGCGACGTTGATGACGTCGTCGACGCGCCCCATAACGAACAGATAGCCGTCGTCGTCGACGTGACCGCCGTCACCCGACAGGTAGTAGCCGTCGAAGGCACTCAGGTACGAGTTCACAAAGCGTTCGTCGTCGCCCCACAGCGTCGGCAACGAGCCGGGAGGAAGCGGGAGGCGCATGCAGATCGCTCCCTCGGTTCCCGCGGCTGCACGTTCACCGGACGGCTCCAGTACGTCGACCGCCCAACCGGGGACCGGCTTGGTCGGAGAGCCCGGTTTGATGGGCAGGGCTTCGACACCGAGGCAGTTGGCCGCGACCGGCCACCCCGTTTCGGTCTGCCACCAGTGGTCGACGACGGGGATGCCGAGCAGGTCGGACGCCCAGTGATAGGTATCGGGATCGAGACGCTCGCCCGCAAGGAACAGCGCCCGCATGGACGAGATGTCGTGCTCGCCGATGTGGGAGCCCTTGGGGTCCTCCTTCTTGATGGCGCGAAACGCGGTGGGCGCGGTGAACAGAACGCTGACACCGTGTTCGGAGACGACCCTCCAGAACGCGCCCGGGTCGGGAGTGCCCACGGGCTTGCCTTCGAAGAGCACGGTGGTCGCGCCGGTCAGCAAAGGTGCGTAGACGATGTAGGAGTGACCCACCACCCACCCGACGTCCGAGGCCGCCCAGAAGACCTCGCCTGGATGGCAGCCGAACACGTTGGGCAAGCTCCAGCGAAGCGCCACCGCATGGCCCCCGTTGTCACGCACGACGCCTTTGGGCTGCGCCGTGGTTCCCGACGTGTACAGCACGTACAGCGGATCCGTTGCCGCCACCGGAACGCATTCGGCGGGTTCGGCTCCGGCAATGGCCTCGACCCAGTCGAGGTCACGACCCTCGATGAGGTCGGCTTCGGCCTCGGATCGCTGCAGGATGATGCACCGTTCCGGTCGATGCTTCGCTCTCTCGATCGCCTTGTCTAGCAGCGGTTTGTACTCGAGGATCCGGTCGACCTCGATCCCACACGATGCGGAGATCACGACCCGGGGGCGAGCGTCGTCGATGCGCACGGCGAGCTCGTGAGCGGCGAAGCCACCGAACACGACCGAGTGAATCGCGCCAAGTCGTGCGCACGCGAGCATCGCGACTACGGCCTCGGGCACCATCGGCATGTAGATGACGACGGTGTCTCCTTTGGTCACTCCGAGCTTCGCGAGCGCGCCTGCGAAGATGGCCACCTCGTCGCGCAACTCCGAATACGTGGAGCTGCGCTTGGTGCTCGTGACGGGACTGTCGTAGACAAGCGCGGGCTGGTCGCCCCGGCCGCCATCGGCATGCCGGTCCAGCGCGTTGTAACAGGTGTTGAGCGCGCCGCCCGTGAACCAGCGGTAGAACGGCGGGTCCGATTCGTCGAGGATCGTCTCGGGGGGCCGGATCCAGTCGATGTCGCGTGCCGCCGCCGCCCAGAATGCACCTGGATCCTCGATGCTCGAGCGATAGATCTCGTCGTAGGAGCCCATGGCTCACCTCCGATGGTCTCGGCCCCGGTTGTGAAGGTCGTACCCCAGGCAGGCGCCCGGGGAACACCCGCGTCGTCGAGTCTCAGCATCGCGCTCTGCGATAGTTGCCGGTATGGAGCACGTGCTGCGGGCCGGCGGCCTGATCAAGGACTACAAACGTACGCGGGCGGTCGACGGGATCGACGTCGAGATGGTGACCGGCGAGCGGGTGGGGCTGCTCGGGCCCAACGGCGCGGGCAAGACCACCACGCTGATGATGCTTCTCGGAGTGATCTCGCCCGACGAGGGGTCGATCGAGATCTGCGGTCATCGCCTTCCCGGGGGCCGGAGCGAAGCGATGATGAGGGTCGGCTTCGCGGCGGGTTACATGCCCCTGGCCGAACGGTTGCGGGTCGGAGAGTTCCTAAAGATGTTCGGCGAGCTCTACGGCGTGAGGGAAATCGACGAGCGCATTGCGACGGGCCTCGAGCGCTTCCGCATCCCGCACCTCGCCGAGGCGATGGGGACGCAGCTGTCGTCCGGCCAGCGAACCCTCGTCGGGATCGTCAAGGCCACACTGCATCGACCGAACCTGCTGGTGCTGGACGAGCCCACCGCGTCTCTTGACCCGGACGTGGCCCGGCGCGTGCGCGCCGGATTGCGAGAGCTCTGTGAAACAGAGGGAACCGCGCTTCTGATCACCAGTCACAACATGGTCGAGATCGAGCGGCTGTGCGAGAGGGTGGTGTTCCTGAGCCGGGGCAAGGTCATCGCGAACGACACGCCGAAGGCCATCGCCTCACAGTTCGACAGCGAGGACCTCGAGGCCGTGTTTCTTCACCTCGCCGACCTGGGCGCGGAGCACGTCGATCAGAGAACGCAGGAGACCGATCGCGCATGAGCCCGGCCGTTCAGGAGACCAATCCCCGCAAACTGTCGTGGATGCGCATTCGGTCGATAGCCGTGCGTCACTACTACGTGATGCTCAGAAGTCCCCACCGGCTCTTCGACGTCACGATCTGGCCCCTGGTGGACGTGGTGTTGTTCGGTTCGATCGGGGCGTTCGTCTCGGGAACGAACGACGCCGGCGCACAGGCCTTCGGCTATCTGCTCGGAGGCGTCGTGTTGTGGCACATCATCTATCAGGCGCAGATCGCGGTCTCCACGGGGTTTCTGGAGGAAACCTGGTCGCGCAACCTGCTCAACATCATGGTCACGCCCGTCAAGGAGTGGGAGTACGTGGCCGGGACCGCGTTGTTCGGAATGGCTAAGCTCGTCGGCGCCACGGGGCTGGTGGTGTTGACGGCGCTGGCTCTGTTCAGCTTCGACATAACCGATCTCGGTCTGGGCCTCATTCCCATTGCCTTCATCCTGCTGGTCGTGGGCTGGATGATCGCACTGGTGGTAATCGGTTTCATATTGCGCTTCGGAAGCGGGGCCGAGGCACTCGCCTGGGGCATTCTCTTCGTCGTCATGCCGTTGTCGGGGGTGTTCTATCCGGTCGATTCCCTGCCGGCCCTGGTGCGACCGGTCGCGCTCGCCCTTCCGAGCACCTACGCGTTCGACGCGATGCGGACTCTGCTCGACGGTGGAGGAATCGACTGGGGAACGATCGGGATCGCCGCGGGGAGCGCGTTCATCTTGACCGTGATTTCACTGGTTTTCCTGACGCGGATGCTGAAGCTGTTCCGTGCGCGCGGCTACATCACCCGCTACTCGTAAGCCCCGCGGTCCCGC
>JBOGWV010000060.1:0-44306 GCA_050693975.1 Actinomycetota bacterium | reverse complement strand
AGCTTGTCGGCATCGGCGTTGGCTTCGCGCCCCACGTGGGTGAGCTTCGCCGAGGAGAACCGGTTCAGCAGCCGGCGCGCCTCAACAGCGAGCCCACGCAGCCCATCAGACTTGATCTTCCACTCGCCGGAGAGCTGCATCACGACGAGCTTCGAGTCCATCTGCACCTCGATGTCCGTCACACCCAGCTCGTGGGCGAGCTTGAGGCCCTCGATCACGGCGGTGTACTCGGCGATGTTGTTGGTGGTGTCGCCGATGACCTTGGAGATCTCGCCGATGACGTGGTTCGAACCGTCGCGCAACACCGCGCCGATGGCGGCGGGGCCGGGGTTGCCGCGCGCGCCACCGTCGGTGTGGAGAGTCGCCTTCATGGCGCTCGACTCAACCGACGACGAGGATCCGGCGGCAATTGTCACAGCGCTGGAGGCCGCCGGCCGCCTTGAGGCGCTCGATCTCTTTGTTGGGGAGCTTCGTATGACAGCCCTCGCAGGTGCCGGCCACGAGCGCGGCGGCGCCGATGCCATGCTTTTGCTCGCGCAGACGGTCGTAGAGATCGAGCACGCCGGCGGGAATCTCTGGGGCGATTGAGTCGCGCTTGGCGCGGTGCTGGGAAAGCTCCGCGTCGATGGCCCCGGTCAACTTCTCCACGGCCGCGTTCAGCTCGTCTGCCCTGTTTCGGGTCTCGTCGCGCTCAGTGGTCAATCGCTGGGCCGTCTCGGTCGCAGACTCGCCGCTGACCATGACCTCGAGCAGGGAGTCCTCGTGGCCGCCTCGTCGCCGCTTGAGGCTCTCGACCTCTGCCTGCAGCGCGCTCAGCTCCTTGGGATTGGCGACCGTACCCGAGAACATGCGTTGCTCTTCTTTCCCGATCTTGTCCTCGGTGAGCTTGATCTCGTCCTCCAGACGAGATTGCTCACGCTTGATCTCGTCCGCCTGCTTGGTGGCGATCACCAGATCGGCCTCCATCTCGGCCAGGGAGTCGTTGAGCTCGGCGAGCTCTTGGGACTCGGGAAGCGTCGAGCGACGAGTCTCGAGCACCGTGATTGCGGTGTCCTGCTCCTGGAGATCGAGGAGCCGCCTGAGGTCGGCGGGCGTGACGTCGTCTGGCATCGGGGCGAGCGTACACCGCTCCCCGGCGCGGTCGTCGAGACGACACCTGCCGGTACGGCTTCTGCAACACTTGCGGTTCGCATGCAACCAATTCAGCGGACCGGCGGGTAATGGAAGGCACAGGGCAGACCTCTGCCACGCAACGTCGCCAGGAGGGGGAGCTCCTCCAGGCGATCGCGCGCGGTGACCAGGATGCCCTGAGAAAGCTCTACCGGGCCTTCGAGAGGCCCTTGTACACCCTTGGGATGAGATGGCTACTCGATCAAGCTCTCGCAGAGGAACTCGTGCAAGAGGTGACTTTGCGCATCTGGCGGCGCGCCTCGAACTTCGATCCGGCGAAGGGCGCGGCGGGGTCCTGGATCTTCGGCGTGGCCCGCAACGTGGCATCGGATCTGGGGCGCGCCCAGAAGCGAACGCCGACTCCCGTAGAGGACCCGGTCGTCTCCATCTCGGCCGAGCCCTGGAACGAGGAGTCGTCCGGGCAGCAGTGGCAGATCGCAACGGCGGTTCAAAACCTCCCTCTCGAGCAGCAGAAGATCATTCATCTCGCCTACGTGTTGCAGTTCACCCAGTCGGAGATCGCCAGGGCGCTGGACATCCCCCTCGGCACGGTCAAGACGCGTCTCTATCAGGGCCTTCGCACCCTGCGCCCGATGCTGGCGGAGATCGGGATCACCGGAGTCGCAGATGCCTGAGCCGGGGTCCAACGTGACCACCTGTGATGCCATAGCCCAGGAGCTCCCTGCGCTGGTGACCGGAGAGCTGAACGAGGCTCAGACCCAGACGGTCGAGAGTCATCTGCTCTCCTGCGAGCGCTGCCGGCAAGAGTTGATCGAGGTTCGCAAAACCATCGGTCTGGTAGCGCGCGCGCCTCTCGAACATGGAGCTCCTCCGCACCTCGAGGCCGACGTCTTCACCTTCCTCGAGCTCGAGCCCGTGGCGTCGGCGGTTCGCACCGCGCCGCTCGAGCACGAACCGCCGGCGGTGCTCGAGCGGCTCTCCATGGAGCACGCGGGCGTGGTCGTGCCCGGCCCGACGCGCTGGCAGCGCGCTTCCGCCTATCTCGCGCCGGCGCTCGCCGCGTCGCTGCTGATCGTCGGTTTCCTGGCGCTGACGGCAGACAACCAAGTGCCGGGGGTGGTCGGTGACTCCCAGACCGATCCGAGTGACGAGGACCCGGGGGCGGTGGCGGCGAGCGAGCTCGGCGAGGTGACCTTCACCCAAACCACGTCGAACTCCATCTGGCCCGAGGTGGACGGCACCATCGAGGAGCGCGACAACGGGACCTTCGCCCTGACGGTCACCTTCGAGGACTATCCCCCCATCGTCGGCGACGACCGCTGCCGGCTCGACCTCGTCGCCTCCGACGGCGAACGCATCACGGTCGCGAACTTCCAGGTGTCGGGCGGCAACGATGATGGCTGGACGACCACCTTCGAGCTCCCGGGTGACCCCCGCGCCTTCGACTCCTTCGAGATGTCGATCGAGAGCTCATCGGGCGCCGGCAGCGAGGGCCCGATCCTCGAGGCCCCCATCGACGTTTAGAGCGGGCCTGTCAAGTAGCGCTGAAAGGTGGGACCGACGGTGGCGATCACGACCTCGGGGTCGGCCGAGGCGAGCGGCTCGAGCTTGATGATGTAGCGAAGCATGAGGAGACCGAAGACCTGTGTCGCCAGCAGGTTCACACGCAGCTCCTGCCGGTCGCTGTTCGCGACCTTGACGATGCGTCCCAGGATCTCGATGGTGGCGAACTCGCGGATCATGGCGGCGGCCTGATCGTCCGACATCGCCGAGCGAAACAACGCTATGACCGGTGCTCTGCGCTCCTCGTCGTCCCACACGCCGAGCATGGTGCGGATCATCCGTTCTCCGAGGTCCCCGGGGTCGCCCTCGGCCACAAGTCCCTCGATCAGGTCGGCGGGGTTGGCGGGCAGCGCCATCGCGTCGATGAATAGCTGGCGCTTGTTCCCGAAGTAGTGGTGGACCAGAGCGGGATCGACGCCCGCCTCCTGCGCCACACCGCGAATGGTTGCCCGCGCATAGCCGCGCTCGGCAAAGGCTCGCCTCGCCGCCGCCAGTATGTCGGCGCGCGCACCGCTGTTGCCCGGCCTCCGCCCCGGCCGGCGAAGAGCGCTCAACGACCTGCCGCCGACAGCTCTTCGAAGCGCGCCTCGAAGGCGTCGATACGCTCGAGGCCCCCGCTTACATCTCCCACGATTGCATCCATCGTTCCGCTCAGCACGACCCGGCCGGACGCCATGACTATGACCCGGTCACACTGATCGGCCTCCTCGAGGTGGTGGGTGCTCACGAGCACACCCGCTCCCCCTTCGGCGGCAGCCCGGATCTTGCCCCACAGCTCAGAGCGCGCGAGGACATCGACTCCGGAGGTCGGCTCGTCGAGCACCAGCAGCTCGGGCTCGTGGGCGAGCGCGTTCAGAAAGGAGGCCCGGCGTCGCAGTCCGAGCGACAGGTCTCTGACCAGCATCGGCCCGACCTTCGCGAGGTCGCCAAGCGGCGGGGCTTGTACCCCGTACGCCGACGCCGCGAACTCGAGGTTCTCGGCCACCGTCAGGTCCTCGTAGAGACCGAGGCCCTGAGGGACGTAGCCGATTCGCGAGCGCGTTAACTGGCTAAATGGTTCACCGAAGAGCTCGATGCTCCCTTTCGTCGGCGTCACCAGCCCCAGCAAGATCCGCATGAAGGTGGTCTTGCCGGCGCCGTTCGCGCCCAGGAGACCCACCACCTCGCCCGAGCTCAGGTCCAGGTCGACGTCATCGACGGCAACCAGATCACCGAACTCCTTGCGAATACCGGTTGCTTTCACGAGCGTCATACCGGCGCCCCCTCGCGTTTTCGCAATGCCGCCACGACGACCACGTCCTCGAGATCGGGCGTGACCCGCGTTGCCGTCGCATGCGCCGCCTCACCCGGCGTCCAGACCCGCCAGCTTCTCCCCCGGCGCCACGCGTAGGGGGTATCGGGCCGGCCGCTCATCTCCGAGAACGAGCCGCCCATCGCTCGAGTCAGCTCCAGTGGTGAGCCCTGCAACAGCACCGAACCGTCGTCGAGGACACAGGTGATGTCCGAGCGCCCGGCCTCGTCCAGATAGGTCGTAGCGAACAGCACCGCGGCCCCACCCGCCGCGGCCTCGGTCATCAGGCGCCACAACTCCTTGCGACTGACCGGATCGACGCCGGTCGAGGGCTCGTCGAGCACGAGCAGGTCGGGGGAATGAACGAGCGCCATCGCCACGCCGAGTTTCTGACGCATGCCTCCCGAGAGATCGCCGCCCAGGGTGCCCCGCGCCGGTTCGAGCGCGGTGCGCTCGAGCAACTCGTCGCCGACCCGCTTGTAGTCATCACCGCGCAGACCGTGCGCGCCCGCGGCGAAGCGCAGGTTCTCGTCGACGGTGAGGTCGGGATAGACGCCGGAGCTCGCCGGTAGATAGCCGATCGCGTCCCCTTCGGGTCGGTGCACCTCGCCAACGGTGGGCGCCACGAGTCCGATTAGGGCTCGGAGCAAGGTCGTTTTTCCCGCACCGTCGCCACCGGCAAGCGCGACCACTTGGCCCTCGGCGATTTCGAGCGTGACGTTCCTGAGCGCGGTCCTGTCGCGTTTGTTCTGCGGTCCGGCCGAGCCCACCCCGTAGTCGACGCGCAGGCCGTAGACCCCGGCCCTCACCGGCTCACCCTCTCCTCGACGGGTGCGGTCGATTTCCCAGGAGCCCGCGTGCCGCGGGCCGGTGCGAGGTCCTTGCGAAAGCGCACGATCGCCAGCGAGAAGATGACCAGCCCGAGCACCGCCAGCATGACGAGAGGGAACCACAGTCCGTCGATGCCCTCGGCGCGCACCATGACCCCGCGGGCGATCTGGATGAAATAGGTGAGCGGCAGAAGGTAGGAGATCCACCGGATGCTCGCGGCCATGGAGGCGACCGGGAAGATCATGCCCGAGAGAAGGACCTGCGGAAGCAGCGACATGAGCGCGAGCTGGATGGCCTGACCCTGGTTCTCCGAGACACTCGAGATCAGCACTCCCAGGCCCAGCGTCACGAACAAGAACAGCACGGCCCCCAGAGCCAGAAGCGAGGGCGAGCCGTTGAAGGGCACGTCGAAGAGCAGGGCACCAATGCCGATGATCACCACTAGGTCAATCGCTGCCACGAGGAAGTAAGGAGCGATCTTTCCGACGAACACGTCCCGCGGTCTAAACGGCATGACCGCGAGCTGTTCGAGCGTCCCGCTCTGCCGCTCGCGCACGACTCCCAGGCTCGTGATCATGGTTCCTATGAAGATCAGGATCATGCCCGCAATGGCCGGGACCATGATCACCGACGTCTCGAGGTCGGGGTTGAACAGCACCTGGGGCTCAGGCGCCTCCGGTGCGCTCGAAAGCGCGGTCACCACCGCGCGCGCGGAAAACAACTCCGTCCCGTCGACCAACACCTCGGGTTGTGGTCCCGACCCGGTCACGACCGCGACGATGGCGTCACCGTTGCGGAGCTCTTCGACGGCGCGGGCGCGGGTCCATCCCTCCTCCACGGTGATCACGTCGAAGAGCTCGGGGAGCCGGCCGGATGCCGTCGAGGCCTCCGGACCGGTCACCGCCGTGGGTACCTCCTCGACGTCGAAGCTCGCCGCGTAGCCGAACACGACCAGCAACAGCAGCGGCATCACGATCATCATGGCGAGGGTGCGGCGATCCCGGCGCAGCTGCCGAAACTCCTTGAGCACCATGGCCCACATCGAAGGGACCTCCTCGTTTAGGCGCCTGATTTCAACGTATGTTGAGTTCAACACATGTTGAAATACCGGTCAAGTCTTGCCCGGGCCGGCCCCCTCAGGCCCGCACCTCGCGCTGCCGATGCCCCCTCCATGGCACAACCCGGCTTCTCGAGGACCCCGCCGTGCTGAACTGGCTGGCGATCGCGCTGTTCGTGGCGGCGCTGGTCATCGTCGTGCGCTGGTGGACGGCGCGCATCGACGCGCTCGGACGCAAGCGTCCCTTCCCTTGGATCTCCGCGGTCTGTCTCGTCGCCCTAGCCTGCGCCGCCCTGGCCCCCGGGGTGCTGAGAGCCCGCCTCGAACGCCGGCTCGGAGTTGCGTCGGAAGCCATCGTGGGGGCGCCGGTGGTGGTCAACTGTCAGAGCTTCGGTGGAGCCTTCGTCGATGCCGGCGGTGACCTGGGCTACGTGGCCTTCGGTCCCGACGGGGTTCCCGAGCGAGCCACCCTCATCAAGCGCGACCAGTGCCGCGACCTGTCGGCGTACCTCAGGTCGGACAAGGTCGACCCGCCCCGGGCCCAGGTCGTCGCCGTGCACGTCCTGACTCACGAGGCGATTCACATGAGCGGCGTAACCAACGAGGCCAAAACCGAGTGTCTTGCGGTGCAGCACGACGCCCGGATGGCACAACTCCTGGGGGCTCCCCCGGAGGCGGCGGCAGCTCTGGCCCTCTCCTATTGGACCAATGTCTATCCGCACACGCCCACGGAGTACCGCTCGGACGAATGTGGGCCGGGTCTGCTCATGGACGCGCGCCTCTCCGGCGCGCCGTGGTCGCCGGTGGAGTAAGGGTGAACGGCGGGGTCTGAAGTCACAATGGCCTCCGGCCAAGAGGAGAATCGGGATTCACTTAGGCTGCGGCGCATGAACGTCTGGCCAGGAACTCCCTACCCTCTCGGCGCCTCCTGGGATGGGGAGGGCACGAACTTCGCCGTCTTCTCCGAGAACGCCACGGCCGTCGAGCTCTGCCTCTTCGATGATTCCGGCGGCGAGAGTCGCCTGGAGCTTACCGAGATCGACAGCTTCATATGGCACTGCTACCTCCCGGGCGTGGGGCCGGGCCAGCGCTACGGCTACCGCATGGACGGGCCCTTCGAGCCCGCCGAGGGGCACCGCTTCAACCGAAACAAGCTGCTGATCGATCCCTACGCGAAGTCCATCGACGGTCACGTCGACTGGAGCGAGGAGGTGTTTGGTTACCCCTTCGACGACGAGGACGAGGATCTCGCGCGCAACGATGCCGACTCGGCCGCACGAGTGCCGAAGTCCGTGGTGATCGATCCGACCTTCGAATGGCACGACGACCAGCCACTGCTCACTCCATGGCACAAGACCGTCATATACGAGACCCACGTCAAAGGCTTCACCTATACCAATCCCGGGATTCCCTCCGAGATTCGAGGAACCTACGCCGGGCTTGCGCACGCGGCCTCGATCGAGCACCTGCAGATGCTCGGGATCACCGCGATCGAGCTGATGCCCACCCACCACTTCCTGCATCAACAGTTCCTGGTCGACAAGGGCCTGCGGAACTACTGGGGCTACGACTCGATCGGCTTCTTCGCGCCCTACTGCGGTTACAGCGCGTCGGGGGTTCACGGTCAGCAGGTGGCGGAGTTCAAGTACATGGTCAAGGAGATGCACGACGCCGGCATCGAGGTGATCCTCGATGTCGTCTACAACCACACCGGCGAGGGAAGCCACCTCGGTCCCACCTTGTGCTTCCGCGGTATCGACAACGCCGCCTACTACCGTCTCGTGGACGGCAACCGGCGCTTCAACATGGACTTCACGGGAACCGGCAACTCGCTAAACGTGCGACACCCCCAGGTGCTGAAGCTGATCATGGACAGCCTTCGTTACTGGGCGATCGAGATGCACGTAGACGGCTTCCGCTTCGATCTCGCCTCGGCGCTCGCGCGCGAGCTGTACGAGGTCGACCGGCTGAGCGCCTTCTTCGACATCATTCATCAGGACCCCGTGCTGTCCCAGATGAAGCTCATCGCCGAGCCGTGGGACGTCGGCGAGGGTGGCTACCAGGTCGGCAACTTCCCGCCCGGATGGAGCGAGTGGAACGGGAAGTACCGGGACTCGATGCGCGACTTCTGGCGGGGAGCGGAGGCCGGCGTCGGTGAGTTCGCGTTTCGGCTCACCGGGAGCTCCGATCTCTACAAGGACGACGGTCGCCGGCCGAACGCGTCGATCAACTTCATCACCGCGCACGACGGCTTCACGCTGCACGATCTCGTGAGCTACAACGACAAGCACAACGAGGCCAACGGAGAGAACAGCAAGGACGGCGAGAGCCACAACCGCTCCTGGAACCACGGGGTCGAGGGCGAGACCGACGACCCCGCCATCCGAAGCCTGCGCGAGCGTCAGAAACGCAACTTCCTGGCCACGCTGGCGCTAAGCCAGGGAGTGCCCATGCTGCTGGGCGGCGACGAGATCGGCCGCACCCAAGCTGGCAACAACAACGCCTACGGACAGGACAACGAGATCAGTTGGTTCGACTGGTCCCTGCGGGACGAGAACCTCAGTCTGCTCGGCTTCGCGCGCCGCATCATGGAGTTCCGCAATCAGCATCCGGTGTTCCGCCGGCGCAAGTGGTTCATGGGTCGCGATATCCACGGCGAGGAGACCACCGACATCGCCTGGTTCAACCGCGGCGGCGACGAGATGACCGAGCAGCAGTGGAACGACGGATTCGCCAAGTCGATCGGCGTGTTCCTCAACGGCGACGAGATCGCGACTCCGGGGCCCCAGGGCGAACAGGTGACCGACGACAGCTTTCTGATGTTCTTCAACGCACATCACGGGACCATCGACTTCACGGTTCCTGTGGGGGCCTGGGGCAAGCAGTGGAACGTCGTGGTGGACACCAACGAGCCTCTGGTCGACGAGGGCGAGCGCGCCTACAAGGCCGGTGACTTCATCGAGGTCGAAGCGCGCTCGCTCGTGGTACTCAGACGCGTTGAGTAACAAACCGGCCGGAACCAACTCCGATGCGCCCGCCGTGCGCGCGACCTATCGGATCCAGCTGCACCCAGGCTTCGGCTTCGACGACGCGGCTGCGGTGGTTCCCTACCTTGCGGATCTGGGCATCAGCCATCTCTACTGCTCGCCTTATCTCCAGGCGCGCGCCGGCTCGCGGCACGGCTACGACGTGGTCGATCATTCACGCCTCAACGAGGAGCTCGGTGGAGCCGAGGCGCACAAACGCCTGCTCGCGGCCTTGGCCGAGCACGGCATGGGGCACATCCTCGACGTGGTGCCTAACCACATGGCGATCAACGACCCCGCCAACGCGTGGTGGTGGGACATCCTGCGTCACGGGCCCCACAGTCGCTACGCCGCGTTCTTCGACATCGACTGGGACCCGCCGGAGGACAAGCTCCGCCGCAAGATCCTCGTTCCCATCCTCGGCGACCACTACGGCCGCATACTCGACGCCGGCGAGCTGCAACTCGATTATGCGGGTGGCGAGCCGGTCGTGCGCTACCACGAACACACGCTGCCGCTCGCGCCGGGCACCGAGCCCGGTGACATCGAGAGCGCCAATCGAGACGCCGAGGCCCTCCACGACACCCTCGAGTTGCAGCACTACCGGCTGGCCCGATGGCGCGTCGCATCCGAGGAGCTCA
This sequence comes from Actinomycetota bacterium, assembly GCA_050693975.1. GTDB lineage: Bacteria > Actinomycetota > CADDZG01 > CADDZG01 > WHSQ01 > WHSV01. The sequence goes on along the minus strand of JBOGWV010000060.1, from coordinate 34,766 downwards.
ACTACCGCCGCTTCTTCGCCATCAACGACCTCGCCGCGCTGAGAGCCGAGAACCCCGAGGTCTTCCACCAGACGCACGCACTGGTGCTCGAACTCGTCGCGGCGGGCGAGCTTCAGGGGCTGCGTATCGACCACATCGACGGCCTTCGCCGCCCGGGGGAGTACTTGCGAAACCTTCGGACCGCCACGCCCGGCGCCTACGTCGTAGTCGAAAAGATCCTCGAACGCGACGAGACCTTGCCGGACTGGCCCGTCGAGGGCACGACGGGCTATGACTTCCTCAATCGCGTGGGTGGCTTGTTCGTCGATCCCAACGGAGCAGGAGCGCTCACCAGCGTGTACGAGACCTTTACCGGCGACGTCGTCGAGCTCGACGAACAACGACGCCAGAAGAAGCTCGACATTGCGGACTCGGAGCTGGCCAGCGACATCGAGCGACTGACCGACCTCCTGTCGGACATATGTGAGCAGCACCGGCGTTTCCGCGACTTCACGCGACGCGAGCTGCGAAGTGCCCTGGTCGAGACGATCGCAGCCTTCCCCGTGTACAGGACCTGCGTCAATCCCAGCACCCGCGCGATCCAGGACACCGATGCCCGCACCATCTCGGGCGCCGTCGAGCGAGCCGCATCCCGTTGTCCCGAGCTCGAGCCCGAGCTCTTCGACCTTCTGCGCGCCGTCCTGCTGCTCGAGATCGATCAGCTCGCCGAGAACAACCTCGCGATGCGCTTCCAGCAGGCCACCGGGCCGGTCATGGCCAAGGGCGTCGAGGACACACTCTTCTACACCTACAACCGGCTCAGCTCGCTCAACGAAGTCGGCGGGGACCCGGGCCGCTTCGGGGTGTCGCTCGACGAGTTCCACGAGCTAACCCAGCGCGCTCAACGCGACTGGCCCCTGACCATGCTGGCGACCTCGACGCACGACACCAAACGTTCGGAGGACGTTCGCGTTCGCATCGATCTCCTGAGCCAGATCCCGGATGAGTGGGCGGGCTCGGTCGGCCGCTGGTCCGAGAGGAACATGCGCCACCGCGGGGCGGGCTCGGCCAGACCGCAAAACAAACGCACGGGCAACATGCCGAGTCGAGGGGATGAGTACCTCCTCTACCAGACGCTGATCGGTGCCTGGCCAATCAGTGCGGCGCGCGCAGTGGAGTACATGAACAAGGCCGCCAAGGAGGCGAAGCTCCACACCTCATGGATCGCTCCCGACGCCGACTACGACGCCGCGTTGGAGAGCTTCGTCGAAGCAGTCCTGGCCGACGATGTGTTCGTCGCCGAGCTCGAGGAGTTCGTCGCGCCGCTGGTCGAGCCCGGCCGCGTCGCATCGCTTTCGCAGACGCTTGTCAAGCTGACGGCCCCGGGAGTGCCGGACATCTATCAGGGATGCGAGTGCTGGAACCTGAGCCTCGTGGACCCCGACAACAGGCGTCCGGTCGACTTCGATCACCGGGCCACGCTGCTAGCGAGCGTGAAGCGGAGTGACGTGACGGGGGCGGAGGGCGAGTCGAAGATGAGAGTCATCGAGCGCGCTCTCGCGCTACGCGCGCGACGGCCCGAACTGTTCGGCCGGCAGGCGACCTACGAGCCCCTGTGGGCTCGGGGCGAAAGGAGCGAGCGCGTGATCGCGTTCTCCCGATCATCCGAGATGGTGACCGTCGCACCGCGGTTGGCCTTCGGCCTCGGGGACATGAGCAGCACCACTCTCGAGCTTCCCCCCGGGTCATGGAGCGACCAGTTCAGCGGGCGCCGGTTCGGGGGCGAGACCCGTCTCGACGAGCTGTGGATCGACTTCCCCGTGTGTCTTCTAACCAGGGATGACCAATGACAGAGATCTCGGTTTGGGCGCCCCACGCCGAGCGAGTCGATCTTCATCTTCGCGACAAGCCCATCGCCATGCGGCGCGACGCCCGCGGGGCGGCCTCGGCCGGACCGCAGAACAAACGCGGAACCTGGCGCGTCGACACGTCCATCGAGCACGGCGACGACTACGGCTTCTCGATCGACGGGGGCGGCGAGCTTCCCGACCCCCGGTCGCCGTGGCAACCGAGGGGCGTCCACGGTCCGTCTCGCTACCTCGATCACGGGGAGTTTGGTTGGGCGGATCAAGCCTGGCGGCGCCTCCGCTCCAGAGCAGCGTGATCTACGAACTTCACGCCGGCACGTTCACGCCGGACGGCACCTTCGAGGCGGTCGCCAAACGACTCGACCATCTCGTCTCGCTGGGCGTCACCGCGCTCGAGCTCATGCCGGTCAACGAGTTTCCCGGCGAGCGCGGCTGGGGCTACGACGGAGTCGATCCCTACGCGCCGCACCACGCCTACGGAGGACCTGATGGGCTGAAGCATCTCGTGGACGCCTGTCATGCGCGCGGACTCGCCGTCATCGTGGACGTCGTCTACAACCACCTCGGCCCCGCGGGCAACCACCTGAGGGAGTTCGGCCCCTATTTCACGGAAAAGTACAAGACCCCTTGGGGAGACGCCGTCAATTTTGACGAGCGCTCTAGTAACGAGGTGCGCAACTTCTTCATCGACAACGCCTTGATGTGGCTCAGGGACTACCACTGCGACGGGCTACGGATCGACGCGGTTCACGCCATGCTCGACCTGAGCGCGGTGCACTTCATCGAGGAGCTCACCGATCGGGTGCGCGCCCACGAGGCCGAGGCCGGTCGTCCGTTCTGGGTGATCGCGGAGAGCGACCTCAACGACCCGTGCCTCGTGCGCTCGCCGGAAGCTGGGGGCTTCGGCATGGACGCGCAGTGGAGCGACGACTTCCACCATGCGCTCCACGCTCTGCTCACCGGCGAGCGCAGCGGTTATTACGCCGACTTCGGCTCCGTTTCACAGCTCGCGACCGCGCTCACCAACGCTTACGTGTTCTCCGGTGGCTACTCCGACTTTCGGGGTCGCAATCACGGGCGTCCGGCGCGCGGCCTGCCGGGCTCCCGTTTCCTCGGTTACCTGCAGAACCATGACCAGATCGGAAACCGAGCAACGGGCGACCGGACGAGCCACCTGCTGAGCCCGGGGCTGCTGAGGGTGGGGGCCGCGCTGGTGATGACGTCCCCGTTCGTGCCGCTGTTGTTCATGGGCGAGGAATGGGGCGCGTCCACGCCCTTTCAATACTTCACCGACCACGACGACCCCCAGCTCGGGCGAGCCATAGGCGAGGGCCGGCGGCGGGAGTTCGAGTCGTTCGGGTGGGCAGCCGACAAGGTTCCCGATCCCCAGGCCGTCGAGACGTTCACCCGCAGCAAGCTGAACTGGAACGAGGTGGGCACGGAGCCGCACGCCGGCATGCTCGACTGGCATCGCAGGCTCATCGAGCTGCGACGCTCGACGCCTTCTTTGGTCGACGACGACCTCGAGGCCGTGAAGGTCCGTTACGACGAAGAGAAGCGCTGGCTCGTCGTTGAACGCGGCGAGATCACGGTCGCCTGCAACCTCGGCACCAAACCTGTTGAGCTCGACCTGGCTCAGAACCGCAGGGCCTCGGTGCTGCTGACCTCGGCACACGAACCGGGGGCCGACGGCGACGCGATCCGCCTGCCCGCCGAGAGCGTGACCATCTACTCGGCCGGCTAACGCCCCTCGCGATCTGCGACACTGCCGTCGCCCAGCGACGCGCGCGTCGCAGATCGCCGGTTGCGGCGTCGTGCCAGGAGCATGCCGGCGGCCAGCCCGAGGGCTCCCACGGCGATGGCTCCCTCGGGCGCTCCTCCTCCGTCGACCGGACGCGATTCGAGTCCGTCGATGATGTCCTCGAGCTCGGTGATGCGGTCTCCCAGGAGCTCGTCTCGCGTCACCATGCGCGTCCTGACCGGGTCGATGATGAGATTCGCCTCCTTGGAGGCGACCTTGTCCATGGAGCGACGCACGCGACCGATCTGGTAGCGGAGATTCTGGACCTCCACAGTCAGCCCGTCGATTCGCTTGGAGAGCCGCGCTTCCGAATCGTTCGCGACCACCTGCACGTTCGTGGGGTACATGTAAGCCAGCCTCTCGGTGCAGGGGTCGTTGCAGACCTCGAGCGCGTAGGTGCCGAGGGGAACATCGGCCGGCAGCGTGAAGGACACGGAGACGTCGAGCGAGTTGCGTCGCCCCGCCGGTGAAGTCTCGACCGCTCCCAGCATCCAACCTTCATCGACGTGGGGGCGGGCGGTAGTGCGCTTGGGCCAGGTAACGAGATGAGCGTAGAAGGGCCCGCTCTCGGGCCCGGCCGCCGCCTTGTCGATGTAAATCGAGGTGTCCCAAGTCACGGTCTGACCCGGATACAGATATTCCGTGGTGTAAGAGAAGGCGTCGCTGCCACCGCCGCAGCCATCGAAGCAGGCGAAGGCGGGGCTCGACATCAGCAGGCCCAGAACCAGCGCAACGGGCAGAAGTAGCCGGGCCGATCTCATCGGTGACCTCCCTCGATTCGGCGACATTCTTGGGACGGTCGCTGGCTCCCGAAAGTTCGCCGCGCCGCTTAGCGTGAGGGCAATGGATGACACGACCTTCGAGCAATTGGTGGCCGACGCGATCGACTCGCTCCCCGAGGACATCGCCCGCGCCATGGAGAACGTCGAGGTCGTCGTCGAAGACGAGCCATCTCCGGATCGGCTGGCATCGCTGCCGCCGGGCTACACCCTGTTCGGCCTCTATCACGGAGTCCCCCTGACGGAGCGTGGACCCAACAGCTATTACGGGGCGATGCCGGACAAGATCTCGATCTACAAGGGTCCGCTCACGCGCACTTATCGCTCGGCGAGCCGCATTCGTGAGGAGGTGCGCATCACCGTGATCCACGAGATCGCTCACCACTTCGGCATCAGCGACGAGCGCCTCGACGAACTCGGCTGGTAGAACAGTGCCCATGTCGAAGCTCCCACCGCGCGTAGAGGCCGGAGACACGGTCGCCATCGTGTCGCCGTCGTGGGGGGCACTCAGCCGGTGGCCGCACCGGCTGGCGCGCGGCACCGCCTACCTCGAATCGCTGGATCTCAAGGTCAAGGTCATGCCCAACGCGATGAAGTCCGACCGCTGGGTTGCCGGTACTCCGCAGGAGCGAGCCGACGATCTCAACGCCGCGTTCGCGGATCCCGATGTCCTAGTAGTGATGGCCGCGATCGGCGGCAACCACTCGAACCAGGCAGCGCCGCTGCTGGACTTCGACCTCATCGCCGAGCATCCGAAGGCTTTCGTCGGCTACTCGGACAACACCGTCCTTCACTGGGCCATCCATCAGCGCACCGGACTGGTCACGTTCTACGGGCCCTCGCCCGTTCTGGCACTGGCCGAGGACGGCGTCGGCGAGGGCCTCCACGTCCTTGAGTACACCGACCGCTACTTTCGAGCCGCGCTGATGGGAGGCGAGGCCATCGATTACGACGCCGCTCCCGCGTGGACGGAGGAGTTCCTCGACTTCGACAAGAAAGCCGATGTGGGTCGGGCCCGGCACATGGAGCCCAACCCCGGTTGGGTCGTACTACGCGAGGGCGAGGCGCGCGGCCCCCTTCTCGGCGGTTGCCTCGAAACCATCGCCTGGCACCTCAAAGGGTCCGAGTGGTGGCTCGACCTCGATGGCGCCCTGCTGTTCCTTGAGACCTCCGAGGAGGCTCCCCCACCCGGGCACGTCGACGGTTATCTGACCGACCTCGAGCAACTCGGTGTGTTCGAGGCGGTGACCGGGTTGGTCGTAGGGCGGCCGGCCTACTACGAGCACGACGACATCGAGGTCCTTCATCACGTCTTCCACGAACGCACGGACAAATCCGGCATCCCGGTGCTGGCGAACTTCGACTGCGGCCACACCGACCCCATGGCCACACTGCCGCTCGGAGCCGAGATGCACCTGGACACCGACGTCGGGACCTTCACCACCCTGGCCGCGCCGACCCTCCCGCGTTGAGGAGCTAAGTCTTAGTTTTCCTGTAGAGGGCAGCGCATACCAGAGCAGCGCGAAAAGACCCGCGAACACCGCGGTGACAACCGGCGTCCACGCTCCCCCTATGACTACGTCGGTGATCACGTACATCGAGCACACAGTACCGCTGCGAAATACACGTTCCGTTGACTCGGAGTGATGTCCTTGAAGCCCTGCGCATTGGTGCTGTCTTCACCCTGTCGGAGCCCGAGGTCTCGCCCAGCTCCGCGTCTAGGCCCACGTGATCAGCCCCAAGTCCATGACGTTGGGCAGGTCCTCGTGAGAGGGAATGACCCTCACCGAGAAGCCGTACAGCCCCGCGGAGTCGCTGGCGAAGCGGCCCTCGTAGCCGGCCACGCCGTCGTTAAAGGAAGCCACCTCCATGGCGACGATCTCGGGATCGACGAGCTCACCGTTCGGACCCACCGGGCCGTGAGCGAGCTGAACCATGACGTCGGACGTGTCCAATTCGCCGAGCCCGACCACGGCCGCAACGGAGCGCTCGTCCCCGACATCGGCGGCCGTGATGTCGCCCTCGACGTCCAGGATCTTGACGCCCTCCCACGAGCCGCGAACGCGCGACTTCCATTGCGCGAGTTCCCGAGCGCGCCCGTGGTCGCCCTCGCGCATCGCCTTGCCCTGAGCCGCGGCCGGCTCGTACAGGATCGTCACGTAGTCGCGCACCATGCGGTCGGCGGTGACGAACTTCCCTGTGGCTTCGATCGAGCTCTTGATGCGTTCGGTCCAGCGGCGCGGCACCGGTCCCTCCGAGCGATCGTAGAAGCGCGTCGTGATCTCACGCTCGAGCAGGTCGTAGGTCGCGCTGGCGTCGACCCGATCTTGATAATCCGTGTCAGACGAGACGTCGACCGTACCGATCGCCCATCCGTTGTCGCCGTTGTAGCACTCGTCCCACCAGCCATCCAGAATCGAGCAGTTCAATACGCCGTTGAGCGCGGCCTTCATGCCCGACGTCCCACAGGCCTCGAGCGGCCGGCGCGGGTTGTTCAGCCAAACGTCGGCGCCCTGCGTTAGAAAGCGAGCGACCTCCATGTCGTAGTCCTCGATGAACGCAAACCGGAAACGGACGTCGGGGTCGCGCGCAAAGTGAACGAGCTGGCGAATTATCTCCTTGCCGGCGTCGTCCCTGGGGTGCGCCTTGCCGGCCAGTACGATCTGAACGGGCTGATCCGAGCTCAACAGGAGGCGTTTGAGCCGCTCGGGGTCCGATAGCAGCAGGGTGCCGCGCTTGTACTGGGCGAAGCGTCGCGCGAAGCCGATGGTGAGCACGCCGGGATCAAAGACCTCCTCGGTCCATTTGGCTTCCGATTCCGAAGCGCCGCGTAGGAGCAACTGTTTACGCAAGCGCTCGCGAACGAAGTAGACGAGGCGCTCGCGTGCTCGATCCCGAGCCCTCCACAGCTCGGCGTCGGGAACCTCTTTGATTCGGTCCCAGCGCGCGCTTCCGGTCTCGGCCCAGCCCGGCGACAACCTTCGGTTGAACACCTCGGCCATCTCGGGGCCGAGCCAGGTCGAGGTGTGCACCCCGTTGGTAACGGAAGTAATGGGCACCTCGTCCTCGGGGACCTCGGGCCACAACTCGACGAACATCGAGCGCGACACCCGCCCGTGTAGCTTGCTCACACCGTTAGAGCGACCGGCGAGTCGAAACCCCATCACTGCCATGTTGAACATGGGACTCGAGTCCTCTCCTGCGGGCTCGAGCCCCAGATCGATCATCTCTTCGAACGTAGCCCCGCACTCCTTGACGTAGCTCTCGAAGTAGCGGCGCATCAGATCCAGGTCGTAGCGATCGATGCCGGCGGGCACGGGTGTGTGGGTGGTGAAGACGGTCGCCGCCCGCACCGACTCGACGGCCTCGCCGAAGCTCAGGTTCTTGTCGGCGACGAGCTCTCGAATCCGCTCGAGCCCGAGAAACCCCGCATGGCCCTCGTTGGAGTGGAACACGTCACCCTCGAGCCCCAGCGCTCTCAGGGCGCGTACTCCGCCGATGCCGAGCACGATCTCCTGCCGGAGGCGGTGCTCGCTGCCGCCGGCGTACAGGCGGTCGGTGACCGCACGCTCTTCCTCCGCGTTGTCCTCGATGTCGCAATCGAGGAGGTACAGCGCTACGCGCCCCACCTGCGCGCGCCATACCTGCGCGACGCAACGCCGGCCCTCTAGATCGACATCGACCTTGACCGGGCCATCGTCGTCGGTGGGCACGAGCGTCAACGGCATGCCGTGGGGGTCTAGCGACGGATAACGCTCCTGCTGCCAGCCGTCCGCGTTCAACTGCTGGCGAAAGTAGCCCTGCCGGTAGAGCAAGCCGATGCCCACCAGCGGGAGCCCGAGATCGCTAGCCGCCTTGAGGTGATCACCGGCCAGCACCCCCAGGCCCCCCGAGTAGGTGGGAAGGGCCTCGCTCACGCCGAACTCGGGCGAGAAGTACGCGACCGTGTCGATCTTGGTTTCGGAATGGTGGCTCTGGTACCAGCGCGGCTCGTCGAGGTAACGGTCGAGACCTTCCTTCACCGATGCCAGGAAGGTAAGGAAGGGCCCGTCTTCGGCAAGCTCGGCATAACGCTCTTTGGAGACGAGGCCAAGCATGCGGACGGGGTCGTGACCCGCCTGCTCCCATGCATCCGGGTCGACCCAGCGAAAAAGATCGAGCGCGCGGCCGTCCCAGGACCATCTGAGGTTGGTGGCAATGGCGGGTAGAGCGTCGAGGGGAGGGGGTAAGGACGCTCGGACCGCAAAACTCCGGAGTGCTTTCATGCCGCACAGTGTCGCGCAGGCAGAGGGGCCGAAGTAGCCTCTACCAACTGTGAAATCGTTTCTTCGAAAAGGTCACGTCGTCGTCGAGAACGTCGACCCGCAGGTGGACTGCGGGCGCTACCGGGCCAAGACGATCACTGGCGACGATGTGGAGGTCGCCGCGGACATCTACAGAGATGGCCCCGCGGTACTTGCGGCCGCGATCCGCTTCCGCGGTCCAGGCGAAAAGAAGTGGTCGGAGAGCCGAATGACGCACGTTGGTAACGACCGCTGGGCGGGGTCGTTCCGGCCCGATCGAATAGGGGCCTGGGAGTTCGTCATCGAGGCCTGGACCGACCGCTTCGCGACCTGGCGACGGGACCTCATCAAACGCGTAGAGGCCGCTCAGGACGTGGACCTCGAGCTCGAGGAAGGGGCGAGGATGCTCGAGGACCATCTGCGAGCGTTCCCCTCCTCCGAGCGACCGGCCGTCAAAGAGGCGATCGTCTCGATGCGCCTCCCCGGCGGCTCGACCTCATCGTTAGAGGACGTAAGGGTGCAGGCCGCGCTAGACGAGCGCGTTGCCGGGCCCATGGCGGCCCATCACACGCGCAAGGGGGCTACGGTCACCAAGCCCGCCCTGCGGCTGACCGTCGACCGCGAGCTCGCACGCTTCGGAGCGTGGTACGAGTTCTTCCCTCGCTCGACAGGCCGCGGCGCCGAGCACGGCACCTTCCAGACGGCGACCGAGGACCTGGGACGCATCGCCGACATGGGCTTCGATATCGTCTATCTGCCTCCGATCCATCCCATCGGCGAGGCCTACCGCAAGGGGCGCAACAACACCTTGACGCCGACCGCCGCCGACGTGGGCGTCCCCTGGGCGATCGGCGGCACCGACGGCGGGCACACGGCGGTCCACCCCGCGCTTGGGACCCTCGCCGATTTCAAGGAGTTCATCAGGGCGGCACGCAAGCACGGTCTCGAGGTGGCGCTCGACTTCGCCATACAGTGCTCGCCCGATCATCCCTGGGTGACCGAGCATCCGGAGTGGTTCATGCACCGGCCCGACGGCTCGATCCGCTACGCGGAGAATCCGCCTAAGAAGTACCAGGACATCTACCCGATCGACTTCGACACCTCCGACCGCGAGGGCCTTTGGAGCGAGCTGAAGGGCGTGCTCGATTTCTGGATCGACCAGGGCATCAAGGTCTTCCGCGTCGACAACCCGCACACCAAGGCGTTTCCGTTCTGGGAGTGGTGCATCGGCGAGATCAAGGCCGAGCACCCCGAGGTCATCCTCCTGTCGGAGGCCTTCACGCGCCCCAAGGTGATGATGGGCCTTGCCAAGCTCGGTTTCACACAGAGCTACACCTACTTCACCTGGCGCAACTCGAAGGCGGAGCTCACCGAGTATCTCACCGAGCTAACGACCACCGAGATGGCTCGCTACTTCATGCCGAACTTCTTTGCCAACACCCCCGACATCCTGCACGAGTACCTTCAGACCGGGGGCCGTCCCGCCTTCAAGATCAGACTCGTCCTCGCGTCACTGCTGTCGCCGAGCTACGGCATCTATTCGGGCTACGAGTTGTGCGAGAACACGCCGGTGCATCCAGGCAGCGAGGAGTATCTGAACTCGGAGAAGTACGAGCTCCGGCCACGTGACTACGACGCCGAGGGCAACCTCTCTCGCTACATCACGCGCATCAACCGCATTCGCAGGGCCTACCCCGCGCTCTCGAGGCTCACGAACCTCACCTTTCATCACGTCGACAAGGAAAACCTCATCGCATTCAGCAAGTGGAGCGAGGGCGAGACGCCGATTCTCGCTATCGTGAACCTGAATCCGTTTCACTGGGAGGAGGGCATGCTGACGATGGATCTCGAAGCGCTGGGTCTTACGCCCTGGGACACCTTCAAGGTCCACGACCTCATCACCGACGAGACCTTCGAATGGCAGGGTCAGCAGGCCTACATCAGGCTCGATCCCTTCCACGAGCCGGCTCACGTCCTTCGAGTGCTGAGGTAGCCGTGCAACAACTAAAACGTGACCCCGACTGGTACAAGACGGCAGTCTTCTACGAGGTTTACGTCCGGAGCTTCTTCGACAGCAACGCCGACGGCTTCGGAGACTTCAGGGGCATGATCGACAAGCTCGACTACTTCGAGTGGCTCGGCGTGGACTGCATCTGGATGCTGCCGTTCTATCAGTCCCCACTCCGAGACGGCGGCTACGACATCAGCGACTTCTACTCGATTCTCCCCGAGTACGGAAACCTGAACGACTTCATGGAGTTCGTCGAAGAGAGCCACAAACGAAATATCCGCGTGGTCGTGGACTTCGTGGTCAATCACACATCGGACGAGCATCCGTGGTTCCAGGAAGCTCGCACGCCGGGCTCCGATAAACGCGACTGGTACGTGTGGAGCGACGACCCCGAGACCTACCCGGACGCACGCGTCATCTTCATCGACGCCGAGAAGTCGAACTGGACTTGGGACGACGAGGCCGGGGCGTACTACTGGCACCGGTTCTTCTCCCACCAGCCCGACCTCAACTACGACAACCCCGAGGTGCAAGAACAGTTGATCGCGGCGCTCAAGTTCTGGCTCGATCTCGGGCTCGATGGGTTCCGCCTGGACGCGGTCCCCTACCTGTTCGAGCGCGAGGGCACGAACTGCGAGAACCTGCCGGAGACGCATGACTTTCTGAAACGTCTTCGCAAGGAGGTGGACTCGAGCTACGAGGACATCGTCTTGCTCGCCGAGGCCAACCAGTGGCCGTCGGATGTGGTGCAGTACTTCGGCGACGACGGCGACGAGTGTCACATGTGCTTTCACTTCCCCTTGATGCCGCGCATGTTCATGGCCGCACGCCGTCAGGTCCGCTATCCCATCGTCGAGATACTCGACCAGACTCCCGAGATCCCGGCGCACTGCCAGTGGGGCATCTTCCTGCGAAACCACGACGAGTTGACGCTCGAGATGGTGACCGACGAAGAGCGCGACTATATGTACAACGAGTACGCGAAGGACCCGCGCATGAAGCTGAACCTCGGGATCCGGAGGAGGCTTGCGCCCCTGCTCGAGAATTCGCGCGATCAGTCGGAGCTGTTCCACGCCATGCTTCTGTCACTGCCCGGCACTCCGATCGTCTACTACGGCGACGAGATCGGTATGGGCGACAACGTCTACCTCGGTGATCGCGACGGGGTGCGGACGCCGATGCAATGGAGCAGCGACCGTAACGCGGGCTTTTCGCTGGCCGATTTCGCCCAGCTCTACCTGCCCGTGCTTATGGACCCGATCTACGGGTATCAGGCGTGCAACGTGGAGGCCGAGCTCCGGAGCCCGCACTCCTTTTTGCACTGGTTCAGGCAGCTACTGGCCATTCGTAAGCAGCATCCGGTGTTCGGGCTAGGGTCTTTCGAGGTCCTGCATCCCGACAATCCGACGATCTTGGCCTACATTCGAACCCACGGAGACGATGTGGTGTTGTGCGTCAACAATCTCTCCGGAAGAGCGCAGGCGGTAGAGTTGAACCTCTCTGTTCACGAGGGTATGCACCCGGTTGAGTTGATGGGGCGTGAGCCCTTCCCTCGTATCGGAGAGCTCCCCTATCTGCTGACGATCCCCGCGCACGGGTTTTACTGGTTCCAGCTCACCAACGAGGACTCCTGATGAACATTCACGCCGAATCACTGATCGACTACCTGCCGGACCAGCGCTGGTTCGGTCGCAAGGACAGCACGCTGGTAGGGATCGATGTGCGCGACCACGCGGTTCTTGATGAAGGCCAGGAGACCCTCGTCCTCGCGTTGCTTGACGTGCGCTTCTCCGACGGCGTCGATTCGACTTACCAGATGCCCTTGCTGGTGAGCGAGGACGGAGCAGTCAGGGACGCGCTCGAAGACGTGGGGCGGCTCTGGGTGATGGGTCGCGCGCTGGCGCACGGCGAGACGCTCAAAGGGATCGACGGCGTGTTCCGCTTCGGCGGACCCGGACTCGATCCCCTGTCCCCTCCCGGCGAGAATTCGGTGCGCGTGATGGGGGCCGAACAGTCGAACAGCTCGATCGTGTTCGACGACGCCGTCATCCTCAAGCTGATACGCCGCGTCGAAGAGGGCGACAATCCCGAGCTCGAGCTCAACCGCTTCCTCACCAACGAAGGCTTCGAATTCATCCCCGCCCAGGTGGGCGAGATCTTCTACGAGACCGAGGCCGACGGCGAGATCGTGAACATCGACCTTGGCATCGCCCAAACCTTCATCGGAGACGCGACCGAGGGTTGGAGCGAGGCGCTCAAGCACATCTCGGCGATGTACGACGGCATCTCCGGCGATGAGGATCCCGCGACCCGGTTGCAGCAGGTCGACTCGATGTGCGGGACTCTCCTCGAGGAGTTCGAGTCCCTCGGCGAGGTGACCGCAGGGTTCCACGTGGTGTTCGGGCGCGGCGAGGAGGGGAACCCCGAGATCGGTCGCGAAGCGGCTACGACCCAAGACCTATCCGACGCGGTCATTCACGCTCGCCATCAGTTGGAATCGTTGCCCTTGGAGCGCGTACCCGGTCTAACAACGGAGATCGTCAGGTCGGTCGAGTTGCGATTGAATGCTCTGGAGGAGCTCGACAACCCCGGATTGAAGACGCGCATTCACGGCGACTATCACCTCGGGCAAACCTTGCTCGGCCCGCGCGGCTGGCTCATCCTGGACTTCGAGGGCGAGCCTCTGCGATCTCTTGCGGAGCGCCGCTCCTTCCAATCGCCGCTGCGTGATGTCGCGGGCATGCTCCGCTCCTTCAGCTACGCGGCCTACGCTGCGTTGCTGGAACGGGCGGAACCCGACTCGGAACGGTGGCAGCAGCTCGAGCCGTGGGCCGCCGCCTTCGAGGAACTGGCGCGCAACTACTTCCTGCAGGCCTATCTGCGGACCAGTCACGAGGGTGACCTCCTGCCGCATGACAGAGACGAGCTCGGAGTGTTGCTCGACTTCTTCGAGATCGACAAGGCGCTCTACGAGATCGGTTACGAGCTGGGCCACCGACCCGACTGGGTCCGCATCCCCGCCCGCGGAATCATCGACGTAATCCGACGAGGTGAGGCCAGATGACGCCGGACCAGCACCCCCCGCCCCCCGCGCTCGGCGACATAGACCTGTATCTGCTCGGCGAGGGTAAGCACCGGCGGTTGTTCGAAAAGCTCGGCGCCCATCGCATGTCATACGACGGGGTGGACGGGATCAGCTTCGCGGTGTGGGCTCCCGGCGCGCGCGAGGTCCGCGTCGTTGGTGACTTCAACTCATGGGATGGGCGCGTCCACCCGCTGCGACCACTAGGGTCGTCGGGCGTTTGGGAGACCTTCGTACCGGGAGTCGCGGACGGCCAGAACTACAAGTTCGAAATCGTCAACGCCGAGGGCAACCTGACTCTCAAGACCGATCCCTACGCGTTCGCGACTGAGGTGCCTCCGGACACCGCCTCCAAGATCCACACCGCCTCGTACACCTTCGGCGACGAAGACTGGATGAGCGAGCGGGCATCGCACGATCCCTACACCAGCCCGATGTCGATCTACGAGGTGCACTTCGGCTCCTGGCGTCACGGCCCCGACGGATCGTCGTTGAGCTACAGGGAGATGGGTCGCCGCCTCGCGGAGTATTGCAACGAGATGGGCTTCACGCACGTCGAGTTCCTGCCGCTGGCCGAGCACCCCTTCGGTGGGTCGTGGGGCTATCAGGTGAGCCACTACTTCGCGCCCAGCGCTCGCTACGGGACGCCCGACGACTTCAAGAACATGGTCGACACTCTGCATCAGGCCGGCGTCGGGGTGCTGGTCGACTGGGTCCCCGCGCACTTCCCGCGCGACGACTTTGCGCTGGCGCGCTTCGACGGCACCGCGCTTTACGAACACCTCGATCCCCGGCAGGGAGCGCATCCCGACTGGGGCACGTTGATCTTCAATTACGGCCGTACCGAGGTTCGCAACTTCCTCATAAGCAACGCGCTCTACTGGATCGAGGAGTTCCACATGGACGGGCTGCGCGTGGACGCGGTCGCCTCCATGCTGTATCTCGACTACTCCCGCAAAGAGGGAGAGTGGGTGCCCAACAAGTTCGGGGGCCGGGAGAACCTCGATGCCATCGACTTCCTCAAAGAGCTGAACACGGTCGTTCACGGCGAGCATCCGGGAGTCATGATGATCGCCGAGGAATCGACCGCCTTCCCCGGAGTGAGCCGTCCCATCTACGTCGGGGGCCTCGGCTTCGGCTTCAAATGGAACATGGGTTGGATGCACGACACGCTTGACTACTTCAGTCACGACCCCATCCACCGCAAGTACCACCACAATCAGCTCACCTTCTCGCTCATGTACGCATACAGCGAGAACTTCGTGCTGCCACTGAGCCATGACGAGGTGGTGCACGGCAAAGGCTCGCTGCTCAACAAGATGTCGGGCGACCCCTGGCGAAAGTTCGCCAACCTGCGCGGCCTGTTCGCCTACATGTGGGCCCACCCCGGTAAGAACCTGCTGTTCATGGGGGGCGAGATCGCGCAGTACGGCGAGTGGAGCCACGACACGCAGCTAGACTGGAGCACGCTCCAGGACCAGCGCCATGCCGGCGTCCAGCGTCTCGTCGCCGACATCAACCGCGTCTACAAGGACACGCCCGCGCTGTGGGAGGTCGACCACGAGCCCGAGGGCTTCCAGTGGATCGACGCCAACGACGCCGATCACAACGTCATCTCGTTCTTCCGCGCCGACGAGGCGCGCGATCAGTACCTCGTATGCGTAGCCAACCTCTCGCCCGTGCCCCGTTACAACTTCCGCATCGGGTTGCCGGCGAAGGGCAGCTACACGGAGGTCCTCAACTCCGACTCGGAGTCCTACGGAGGCTCCAACGTCGGCAACCTCGGTGTCGTAGAGGCGGAGCCGATCCCGTGGCACGGACTCGAACATTCGGCCACGATCGTGCTTCCTCCCTTGGCGGTGCTGTGGCTGCGCGTGTAGTAATCCACGGGCACTTCTACCAACCCCCGCGCGAAGATCCGGTCACCGGCCTCATCGAGGCGCAGCACTCGGCGGCGCCATTTCACGACTGGAACGAGCGCGTCCATGCGGAGTGCTACCTGCCCAACGTCGCAGCCCACATCGTCGGACCCGACGGAGAGCGGACGGTCAACAATCTCGAACGTATCTCGTTTAACTTCGGCCCGACCTTAATGCGATGGCTCGAGGAGGTGCACCCATCGACCTACGAGGCGATCGTCGAGGCCGACCGGGTCAGCGCCACACACCTCGGCTCCGGAAACGCAATCGCCCAGGCCTATCACCACACGATCCTGCCGCTGGCCTCTATGCGAGACCTGCGCACGCAGGTGCGATGGGGCCTCGCCGACTTCGAGTACCGCTTCGGGCGCGCCGCCGAGGGGCTGTGGCTTCCCGAAACCGCGGTAAACGACGACGTGCTCGGGGTGCTGATCGAAGAGGGCGTCGGCTTCACGATTCTGGCTCCGCATCAGGTCCGCTCCGTCAACGACGAGCCCCTCGACCCCTCCCGGCCCTACCGCTACTACCACCCCGACGGGTCGGGACGCTGGATCGCGTTGTGCATCTACGACGGTGAACGCTCGCGCGCTATCGCCTTCGACAACGTGACCTCATCGGCTGAACGTTTCCTGGATCATCTGATGCCCGAGGGCATCCAGCATCTCCCCGCGCTCGGTATCGCAACCGACGGAGAAACCTACGGACATCATCACAAGTTCGCAGACATCTGCCTCGCCTACGCGTGCTTCATCGAGGCGCCGCGACGAGACCTGGAGCTTCTCAACTACGCGGCCCTTCTGGAGCGGCACCCTCCCGAGTTCGAAGCCCGGCTCGCTCCCGGAGAGGGCACCTCGTGGTCGTGTGAACACGGCGTCGGCCGGTGGAAGGAGGACTGTGGTTGTTCGACCGGCGGCGAGGGTGGCTGGGCCGAGGACTGGAACCAGGCCTGGCGGGCTCCTTTGAGAAGCGCTCTCGAATTGGTCCAGTCGGCCGCGGACGAGCTCTTCGAGCGAGACGGCGCGCGCGTCCTCCACGACCCCTGGGAGGCCCGCGACCGCTATGTCGATGTGCAGCTCCGCGCTCGTTCGCTCGACGACTTTCTTGCCGCCGAGTGCTCTGTTCCGGTCACCGACGAGGTACGGGCCAGGGCGGCGCGGCTGCTCGACATGCAGGAGAACGCCATGGCCATGTTCACGAGCTGCGGCTGGTTCTTCAGCGATGTGGGTGGAATCGAAACCGTACAGATCTTGCGCTACGCCGCCCGCACACTCCAGCTCATGAGCGAGCTCGGCGTCACCGGGGTCGAGGAGGGCTTCATGGCGGTGCTGGAGGCGGCGAAGTCGAACGACGCGAGCAAGGGGACGGCCGCCGATATCTACACCGCCCAGGTGCGCCTTTGATCTACCGGGCAACCCGTTGCGGTTCCGATTTGTCTGTTCGTCATGGCGACGATCGCAGTGGTGCCGGCCCTCAACGAGGCCGGCCGAGTCGGTCTGACCGTTTCTTCCCTTCGCGGTCTGCCGGGGGTGACCGACGTCGCGGTGATCGACGATGGATCGACCGACGACACCGCGGTGGAGGCGCGAGCCGCCGGCGCGTGCTGCTTGTCGTTGCCGCGCAACGTCGGCAAGGGCGACGCGCTGAACGCGGGCGTCGCGCTGGTCCGCCAACGAATCGTCGACGGCCTCGTCGGGGTGCCCGACGTGCTCTTGCTGGCCGACGCCGACCTCTCCGGCACCGCTACCGAGTTGCTCCGGCTCATCGACGCGCTCGACGACCGGCGCGTCGACATGGCCATCGCGGACCTGCCGGCTCAGGGTTCGACGGGTTTCGGACTCGCCAAGGCTCTCGCCGCGGCCGGTCTGAAGCACTTCACCGGCCGCAGGATGAACGAGCCTTTGTCGGGTCAGCGCGCGGTGCGGTGGACGGCGCTGCCGGCGATAGTGCCCTTCGCTCCCAACTTTGGGGTGGAGGTCGCCATGACCCTCGCGGCCTTTCAGGCGGGGCTCAACGTCGTCGAGGTCGAGGTGCCGCTCGAGCACTCGGCGACGGGGCGTGACCTCTCCGGCGTCCTGCATCGAGCCAACCAGGCCGGCAGCATAGTCATCGAACTGGCCGCGCACGCCGAACGGCGCATGCGCCGGCGCCGGCGCGCCCGGTCCGGAGCTTAGAGAGAACGAGTTACTGATGGGCGATTGCGGCCCAATGGGCATGTAGTCTCACTCGATGTCCGATCGAGCCGAACTCGAAAAGCTATCCACACACGAGCTGCACGACCGCGCCATGTCCCATGCGCGCCATCACCTAGACGTCGGGTTCCTTTGGCATCTGATCAAGTCGGTTCCCGTGGCCGAGGCGGCGGCAGGCCACAGGGGCGAATCCCAGGCCGACGTCGTGAGCCTCACCTCGCTCGTCACCGACGTGCTCAACTCCGACGAGCCCGAAGTGGCCGAGCAACTCCGCCCGCTCTACATCGACTACCTCGCGGAGCACACCTAGCCTCGAGTTCGCCGCCGCGCTCGCTCCCGTCCCTTACCCTCGCTCGATGACAAGGGACGTCAAGCGTGCGTTGATCGCCACGTTCATAGCCCGCAGCGCAGCCAACGCAGCGCTTCGCGTCGTCTATCCGTTCCTGCCGGCGATTGCGCGCGGGCTGGGCGTCACTCCCGCGGCGATCTCCTCGCTCATCGCGCTGAGGCATGTCGGGGCTCTCGCCACACCAGTCGTCGCTCGCATCTCGGAGCGACGTGGGCGGCGCTGGATGATGCTCGCGGCGATGGTTGCGGTGGCGGCCTGCTGCGTACTTACCGCGTCGACGAGCGTCTTTGCAGTTGCCGGAGCGGGGATCGTGCTCGTGGGGTTTGCCAAGGCGGCGTTCGACATCCCGATGCAGGCTTGGTTCGGAGATCGCGTGCCCTACTCCGAACGCGGGCGGGTCTTCGGTATCACCGAGCTGACCTGGTCCGTCTCTCTCCTCGCGGTGGTACCGGTGTCGGGGTTTCTCATCGAGCTGACGAGCTGGCGGGCACCTTTCATCATCGTTTCGGTGCTTTCGGCGATCGGAGCGGTGGCGATCGCCAGGGGAATCGACTCCGACAAGCCACGCGAGCACGTCGTCCGCAAACTCGAGCTCACAGCGCCCAGGGTGCGGTTGCTGGCGAGTGTGGTGCTGTTCAGCTTGGCTGCGGAGAGCCCGTTCGTCGTCTACGGGCAGTGGCTGGAGGGGTCGTTCGGTCTGTCGGTCGCCGGGATCGGAATCTTCACGATCGTGGTCGTGGTTGCGGAGCTCGCGGGTGAGGGGCTCGTGACGGTCTACGCCGACCGCTGGGGGCTGCGGCGCACGGTTCTGGGAGGCCTGGCCGTGTCCGCACTCGCATACCTGGCGTTCTCGGTTACCGGGTCCGCGCTCCTGCTGGCGGCCGTGGTGGTCATCGTGTGGATCGCGTCCTTCGAGGTCACCATCGTCGCAGCGATCCCCTTCGCCAGCGAGATGGCCGTCGGCGCCCGCGAGCGCCTGCTGTCGTTGTTCGCGGTGATGATCGCTCTGGGGCGCGCGCTCGGGGCGGTCGTGGCTCAGCCGCTCTACTCAACCGGAGGCATCGGCCTGGTGGGCGTCGTTTCCGCGGGGTGCGTGATGGTGGCGATCTTGCTATTGCTCGCAGTCGAGGAGCACGATGCCCCGGCCCCCGAGGTTTTCAGGCCGTCTTGAAGAGCCTCGAGGCTTTGGACTTAGCACCAAGCGTCCCGTGCAGCTTGAGCTTGCGCGTCGCCATCGACCTCAGTGGGCTGGTGCGCTCGACCGCGAGCATCGCCCATTCGGAGGCGGTCGTCTCGAAGGTGAGCGCCGCGACGCCCGCGCCACCCGGCTTGGCCTCGGCGTGACCGTTCGTGACGACCAGATGCCACGGATCGGCGTCCGAGAAGCACCACTCGACGGGGCCTCCAAGAGAGCGTGCCACCTGCAGGTCCACGAGGCTGCTCAGCCCGTCGAAGATGATCTCGAGCGCCTCCGCCGACGGTTGCGGTTTGCGCCGGTCGTCGCCGAGAACACCCGACTCGATCAGAACCCACAACCGGCGGGCGCGCTCCTCGTAGGTCTGCGAGCGATCCTCTCGCTTGAACAGCGCGATCTCCTCGGGGTCGATGCCCACCCGGCCCAGCTTGGTCTCGAAGCTCCGAAGACCGAACGCGTAGATCTCCTCGAGGGTGAAGCCGAAGCTCTCTGTGTAGTACCGATCGAAGCCGGGAGGAATGAACACTCCGACACTCCACGGCAGCACGCGCTCCCATAGGTCGATCGCGGCGTCTCGACACCCCTTGGAGTCGCGCACTAGCTCGCCGAGGAACTTCACGCCGAAGGCAACGTGACGCGACTCGTCGCGCGACACGTTGTTCATCCCCTCGAAGAAGCCGGGCAAGATATTGCGCTCGCGCAGGTAGCGCTGGATGAAGTGCTGGCCCGCGATCGCAAGCATCGCTTCCACGACGACGTGATACAGAGCCACGCTCTGGGTGAGCAGCTCTCGATCATTGGGTTTTCTGCGGAGACGGCCCGTAACGCGGTCGAGTTCGTCGAACACCTGGCGGAAGCCCCAGGTCAAATAGGGGTCGACGGCCGACAGAGTCGACCTGGTGTCCTTGCCCAGGCCTGCCACCTCGCGCATGAAGCGATCGAAGAAGACGTGGTGGCGGGCCTCGTCGACGATCTGGGTGGTGAGAAAGATGCTCTCTGGGAAACCCGGAGCCGCGTCGAGCACCGATGTCAGGTCGCGTGCGACGGCCTCCTCGCCGACCAGGAACAGCGAGTAGTTCCACAACAGGGCATCTCGCTGTTTGTCGTCGAGCTTGGTCCGCCAGTCCTCGGCATCGCGAGTGAAGTCGATCTCGGTGGCGCTCCAGTTGGTGCGCTCCCACTGGCGGTACAGCTTCTCGTAGGAGATCGACGACTGGTTGTCCATCAGGTTCTTCATCGAGACTCTCCTTCACCATTTCCTTTCGGCGCGATCGTCGAGACGATCGCTGGGGCCGCCGCGTAGCTCTCGAATCCGTCCCACACCAAAGTCACGAGTTGGTCGACGAGCTGCTCGCGTGGTATCCGGCGATGCTCGAGCCACCAATCTCCCGCCATCTGCACTGCACCCACGACGGCAAAGGCAAGCGCCTCGGCCAAGTCCTCGCCCGATTCGCCGCCGTCTACTTTCAACTCCCGGCGCGTCACCGCGGCGACCTCTTGAGCCACGTCGCGCACGAACGCGCCGATCGCATCGTGGACCTCGCGCCGCTCGCTCTGCGCGCGGTGAACCAGGAAGCGGTAGATCTGAGGCTCGCTGTCCAGGAAAGCGAAGTAGGTATCGATCGTGAGGGCCAGCCGCCTCTTCGGATCCGCTCCACGCTCGAGCGAGTCCTTGATCTCGCTCATCAGGGCGTTGGCGTAACGCTCGGCGAGCGCGGTGTAGAGCCCGCCCTTGTCGCCAAAATGGCGGTAGAGAATCGGTTTCGTGATGCCGGCCTCGGCCGCGATCACCTCCATCGAGGCGTTAGGGCCGTCGCGGCGGATTACGTGATCGGCTGCGTCGAGCAGCTCCATCCGGCGGCGCGCCCGCGCCGCCGCGGTTCCCTGCCCCACAGTCGACCGGGGAATTCCGTGGGATGTCCCGCCTCGTCCCGGCATGTTACCGACCGTAACGTTACGCCGGGTAACCCGTCAAGCCCGTGGGGCGATACGAAGCCATGATCTATCTGGCCCGGGGGACCACGGGGTGGTCTACTACAGCGATCGTTGGGGTTCGTTACGGGGAGGGCCCTTGCAACAGGCAACGCCGCAGCATCCAAGGACTGCTCCGCGCCGGCGCACGCTCGTGGTGGCGGTGCTCGCCCTGGTGGCGTTGGTCGGCGGGATCGTCGCGCTTGCCCTTGCGGGCGGCTCCGATGGAGACGCCGACTCCTCTCTCGCCGCTCAACCGCCCGGCGACCTGGCCCAGCAGCTCGAGACGGCGGTGACCGTCGACGGGGTCATGGCCCACCTCGAGGCCCTTCAGGCCATCGCCGACGACAACGGAGGAAACCGCTTCACCGCGAGCTCGGGCCACGAGGCCTCGGTCGACTACGTGACCGACGTGCTCACCGAGGCCGGTTACGAGGTGAGCTACGACGAGTTCGACGTCACGGTCTACGACGAGCAATCGCCCGCGGTGCTAGAGCAAATCGCGCCTGTAACCGCGACCTTCGAGCCGAGCAAAGACTTCAGTGCCTTCAGCTTTGCTCCATCCGGCAACGTCACCGGAAGCGTGTTCGGTGTCGGGATGGGCGGCGCGGACGGGCCCTCGGGTGGCTGCGACGAGGAGGCCTTCACCGGCTTTCCGGCCGGCGACGTCGCGCTGGTGCAAGCCGGCCCCTGCACCCTGACCGAGCAGGTGTTGAACGCCCAGAGCGCGGGCGCCTCGGCGGTCCTGATGATGTTCCCCGAGGACCTCTACGACACCTCGACCGGGGTGCTCCGGCCCACTCTCGCAAGCGCCGACGGGGAGGTCCCGGCGATCGCGGTAAGCAGCGCGTTGGGCAAGCGCCTCGGCCGAGGAGGGGTCGAGGTTCACATCGAGATCGAGGCCACCGTCGAGCAGCGCACCACTCGAAACGTAATCGCTGACATGCCGCGCGAAACCCAAGAGGTAATGATGGTGGGCGGTCACCTCGACTCCGTGCTCGACGGCCCCGGCATCAACGACAATGGCTCCGGTGTGGCTTCGATTCTCGAGCTGGCGGTGCAGATGGCCGGCGTCGAGACCCGCGAGGCGGTTCGTTTCGCCTTCTGGAGCGGCGAGGAGCTCGGACTGCTCGGCTCCCAGCACTACGTCGAGGGCCTCGACGCGGACGAGCTCGAGCGCATCTCCGCGTACCTCAACTTCGACATGGTGGCCTCTCCCAACTACCTCCGCTTGGTGTACGGGGACCAGCTGGGCAACGTCGAGGACCCCGCGGCCATCAAGAACCTGTTCATCGACTACTTCGAGCAGCGCGACCTGGCAACCGACCTCATCGACCTCTCCGGGCGATCGGACCACGGGCCCTTCGAGCGCGCCGGCATCCCCGTTGGAGGGCTGTTCACCGGAGCCGAGATGCTCAAGAGCGAGCAGTCCGCCGAGGAGGTGGGCGGCGAGGCCGGGGAGCCCGCCGACTCCTGTTACCACCTCGCCTGCGACGACATCGACAACATCAACCGCGAGTCGCTCGACCAGATGTCGGATGCGATCGCCTACTCGGTGGCGTCGCTGGCCACATCGAGCGGAATCTAGGCGCCGCCGGGCACCCGTGCCGTAGCGTGTGCCGGTGCTCAGGCGATTTCTGATCGGTTTCATCGCGCTCTTGCCGGCCCTCATTGGAGTCGAGGTCCTGATCGCGCTGCGACGGGACTACCTACCGACCGAACCGGCGTTCGAACTCGACGGCACGTTCGGAGAGCCGGGCGGCGACGAGCTCACCTTCGTAGTGCTCGGCGATTCAACCGCGGCCGGAGTGGGTGCGGGGGCACCGGCCGACGCCTATCCGCAGCTCCTGGCGCGGCGCCTCGCCGGTGACGGTTACCGCGTGGCCCTTCGGGTGTTCGGCGTCTCGGGGGCGCGGGTCGAAGACGTGCGCCGCGAGCAGCTCGAGAGGGCGATCGCGGCGGATCCCGATCTCGTCTTCATGGCGATAGGAGCCAACGACACGACCCACCTGACTCCTCTGGATGACGTCCGCCGCGACACGGCCCTCGTGCTCGGCCGCCTCGAGGCCGAGACCGGCGCCGAAATCGTCGTCGCGGGAGCACCCGACATGCGCGCCCCGGCCTTCCTGCAGCCGCTTCGCTGGCTGTCGGGCTGGCGAGGCCGGCAGGTCGCAGGAGCGGTCGAGGAAGCCGGGACCGATGCGGGTGTGGCCGTAGTCGAACTGGCTAAGGAGACCGGGCCGCTGTTCGAATCAGATCCCGATCGCTATCACTCGGCCGACGACTTCCACCCCAGCGCCGACGGCTACGAACTGTGGGCAAACGCGATCTACCCCGTGCTGAATGAGGCCCTGGGCGGCTAGTTCTAGTCGGGCCCCTCGAGCTCGCGTTTACGGCGCCCTGCCCGCGCTGCGCGATCTCTGGCTGCCATGATGTCGGCCTCCTTGGCCGTGGGGGCGCTGCCCCCGAGGTGCGCGGGCTGCCACCAGCGATCGGAGTCGTCCGCCGGTGTCGCGGGATAGGCGCGCTGAGCGCGATCCACCATCTCCGCTATGGACACCATCAACCGCTTGGTCACGAGGACCGGGTCCTCGTCGCGCTCGTAGTCGATCGGGCTACCGAAATCGACGGTGATGGGAATGTTGCGCTGGTAGTTTTTCGGCCTGTCCTTGGTGAGGATGCGCTGGCTCCCCCAAACCGCGCCGGGCACCAGAGGCGCCCCCGCCTCCATCGCCATGCGAGCGGCCCCCGACTTTCCCTCGCGCGGGATGAACGACCGGCTGATGGTTGCCTCGGGAAACATGCCGATCACCTCGCCTCGCCTCATCGCCGCAACAGCCGCGTCGATCGAGTCTCTCGCCCGGCCAAAGCGATCGACGGGGATGTGCTTCATGCCGCGCATCAGGGGGCCGGAGATCCTGTGGTCGAAAACCTCCTTCTTGGCCATGAAGCGCACGAGCCGCTTCTGGTCGCGGGCAGCCGCTCCGACGAACACGAAATCGAGATAGCCGACGTGATTGGTGGCGAGCACCGCGGGTCCGCTGCGCGGAACATGCTCGTGACCGCTGCCGCCGACCCGCCAGTTCATCACCCTCATCAGCGATAGCGCGAGACCGATGATCGGCGTGTAGATCGGTTCCATGGGCGCCGATATTACGCACCCCTAAAGGCAAGGGGCCCACCTTGGTGCGGTGAGCCCCTTGTCCGTGCTACTAGCTTCCTAGCCCTGGCGCACTACCTGAGCCTCGATCTCGAAGTCGAGCGATTTGCTCACGAGCACTCCTCCACTCTCTAGCGCCGCGTTCCAGGTGATCCCCCAGTCCTCGCGCTCCAGTTTTCCGGTGGCCGAGAACAGTCCCTTGGTGTTCCCGAAGGGATCGACCGCCACGCCGTGAAAGGTGACGTCCAGCGCCACGGGCCTCGTCACGCCGCGTATCGTCAGGTCACCTCGAGCAACGAAACGCCCGTCGCCCTTCCCGGTCAGGGAGGTCGACCGGAAGGTGATCTCGGGGTGATTGGCTACGTCGAGGAAGTCGGGCGACCGGAGGTGGTTGTCCCGGTCCGGGGTGTTGGTGTCGATGCTGGCGGCCTTGATGGTGGCCTCCGCCCACGACTTGCTCGGGTTCTCGTCAACGTGGATCGCCCCCGAGAACTCATGGAAGCGGCCCCTCACCTTGCTGACCATCATGTGGCGCGCTACCGCCTCGATGCTGGAGTGGCCGGGGTCGATGACCCAGGTGCCCTCCTGGAGCTGGTGGGTGCGCTCGAGCTCGCGGACCGCTGAATTGGTGCTCATGAACCTCTCCTTCGCTGGACTGCCCGTTTCGTCCCTACGCGTGTGCAACTATTGCGTGTGCAACTATATTCCTCAACTCGTTGTTCCAGCAACTATTGCCTCCCATGCCGTACCCTGGAGAGGTCATGAAGACACCTACCGACCCCCAATTGTTCAAGGAGAGCGATCAGCTCTCCGCCTGGAGGCTGTTCCTCCATACCTACCGGCGCGTCCTGGACCGGCTCGAGGACGAGCTCCGGGGCGAACGGGGCCTCTCGCTCACCTGGTACGACGTCCTGATTCAGCTCTACAAGGCGCCCGAGTACCGGCTCCGTATGAACGACCTGGCGGGCTCGATCCTGTTGTCAAAGAGCGGCTTGACGCGCCTGATAGACCGCATGGAGAAGGCGGGGCTCGTCGAGAGGGCCTCCTGCCCCAGCGACCGAAGGGGATGGTTCGCGGTGCTCACACCCCGCGGCGAGGAGGTCTTCAAGGAGGCCGCCCCGGTCCATCTGGACGGCATCGCCAGGCACTTCACCAACCACCTCTCCCCGACCGAGGCCCGAACGTTGATCGAAGCGTTCGAGAAGATCCTCGAGGCGCAGGGTCGAGCCGCGCCCAAGGCGTCTCTCTAGGCTCGAAGCTCCTCGACGCCCCGGCGCAGGAAGGCTTTTATGGGGTTAGGACGCGGCGATGAGCTCGGGAAGTGGTTCCGCGTGAATCACGGTCAGCTCCTGAACCGCGCGCGTCAGCGCCACATACAGCATGCGTTGGCCGTGGAGCTCCTCTCGGGCGATGCGTCGGGGCTCGAGGACCACCACCGCGTCGAACTCGAGTCCCTTGGCGACCGCGGGCGACAGCAGCGTGAGACCTGCATCCAGATGCTCCTCCCTCCAGCGTTCGCCCTCAGGGTCGAGCTCGGAGAAGAGGGCCAGCGCCGGATCCCGCAGGCTCACCGGTGCGATCACACCCACCGTCACCCACCTCTCGGCGAGAACCGTTGCCTCATCCCAGGCGCGTTGCAAGAGGTCGGAGGCCTCGACCGGCAACAGACGAGGCCGCGTTCCCTCGGAACGAATCGACTCGGTCGCGGGCACGTGCGGGGCCACCGCGGGGAGCAGTTGGTTGGCGAACTCCATGATCGGGCGCGGCACCCGGTAGCCCACCGTCAGCGAGAAGGTCTTTGGTTCCGATTCCGCATCGAGATGCCGGATCATCTCGCGCCAGTCGGTCTGCGCCACCAGACCCGTGGCCTGAGCGAGGTCCCCGAGCACCGTCATCGACCCCTCCCGCGCGCGCCGGCCGAGCATGCGCGCCTCCATGGGCGACAGATCCTGCGCCTCGTCGACGATCACGTGACCGTAGACGAACGACGGTCCCGAAATCCGCGCCTCCGCCTCGTCGAGCAGTGGAAGATCGGCGCGCGCCCACGGGCCCCGGCCGCTTCGCCTGCGGCGACCGCTCACAAGGAGGTTCACCTCGTTCTCTTCGAGGATCCCCGCGGCCGCAGACCGCAGAAGCGGCCCGCCGGACAGCAGTTCCCTCACCACCTGGGGCGGGTTGATCGAGGGCCAGATTCGATTTCGCGCCGCGGTGAGAGACCCCGTCGTGCGCAGCTCCCGCAGGAAGTCGGCCTCGTCGACCGATGGGTCGTGTCGCTCGGCGAAGGCTCTAAAGGCCATCCGCTGCAGCCGCTCGGTGAACAGTTCCCTACCGAGGCTGAGCGTTCGCACACCGGCCAGCGACTTCTCGAGTGCGTCGCGCACGGCTCGCACCTCGAGGCGAACGTTGCGCGACAGGACATCGATGGTTAGGTCGCTAGTTGGCCGGGAGAGCTTGGTGAGGCAGGCCCGTCCCACGATCTCGGCCATTTTGGGCTTGCCCTTCAGTCGCGCCAGATCGTCGGGGTCCTCCAACGTGACGCGGTAGCGCGTCCCAAACAAACCCTCGACCGTGGTCTGCCTCACCGCGGTCTCTCCGAGCGAAGGAAGCACGCCGGAGATGTACTCGAGGAAGGTCGGGTTAGGACCCACAACGAGGACGCCGTCTCGTTCGAGCTCGACCCGCCGCTCGTAGAGCAGGTACGCGGCCCGATGCAGGCCGACCGCGGTCTTGCCGGTCCCCGGTCCACCCTGCACGATCACGAGCGCGTCGGCGGGCCAGCGAATGATCTCGTCCTGCTCGCCCTGGATGGTGGCGACGATGTCGCGCATGTCCCCGGAGCGAGTGCGCCCGAGCTCCGCCAGCAACGGATCGGGCACCCCGCCGTGGCCGGCGGCGACCGAGTCAGGATCGTCAAAGTCCTCCTCGATGATGTCGAGGAGGCTGCGGCCGTCGAAGGTGAAACGGCGCCTGAGACGCAGACCGAGCGAGTCGCGAATGGTTGCTCGGTAGAACGGCGCCGCAACCGGCGCGCGCCAGTCGACGACGACCGGCTCGTCGCGCTCGTCCTTCACATGACGGCGGCCGATGTAGTGACGTTGCCGGTCCTCTTCGTCGATACGCCCGAAGCAGAGCGGTCCCGCCTGCTCGCCGAGCGAGTGAAGCCGGGCCTCGAGCTCGGCTCTGACGATCGCCGAGTCGACCTCGGTGGCCCCGTACTCGCCCTCGATCAGGCGCGCGGTGACGACGCGCATCGCGTCGAGGCACGCGTAGGCGCGATCGATGTGAGCCTGTTCGGTTTCGAGATCTGGATGCGGCAAGCCTTACTCCCGTTGGCGGGCGCGGCGCAGCCGAGCATTGTGACGAAGCGTGTTGCGCTAGTCAAGCCCCACCCGGCGAGCTTAGACCTCGAACAGGTCGGCCAGGAAGTCGGTGACGGCCTGAACCCCGGTGTGCTCGCGCTCCGGCAGCCGCGGCTCCTCGGTCCCCTCGAGCGCGCGTTCGTCGAGGTGGAGGCGGACATCGTCGGAGATGAAGCGGGTGAGCTGTGCGTAGCTGTGGGGATCCTCGAGGGCCATGCGCCGGTGGTAGTAGCGCAGCGGAAAGTAGATTTGCAGATCGTCCTTGGCCCGCGTGAGCGCGACGTAGAGCAGCCTGCGCTCCTCCTCGATCTCGTCCTCGTCGCCGGTCGCCATGTCGGACGGGATCATTCCGTCGGCGGCGTGAATGACGTACACGACGTCCCACTCGCAGCCCTTGGCCGAATGAATCGTGGAGAGATTGAGGTAATCCTCGTCGAGCAGAGGGGGGCCGGCCAGGTCGCCGGTCGAGTTCGGAGGATCGAGCGCGAGATCGGCGATGAACCGGCCGCGAGCCCCGTACCCCGACGCGATCTGTTCGAGCTGGACGAGATCGGCCAGGCGCGCCGCCGGATTGTCGTACACACGTACGAACACCGGCTCGCACCAGCGGCGCAACCGCTCGACCTGAACCGCGGGAGTCGAATCATCCAGTCCGCAGTCCGCTAACGCCTGGGCCAGAGCTTCGAGCTCCGCGCAACCCGGCATGGGGATGGGCGGCGGCGACTCGATCAACCTGTTCAGCGGAGACACGTCGGGTGTGGCTCCCCCGCTGCGCCTCACCTCGAGATGCTCCATGATCCGGCCGGCGGTGGCGGGACCCACGCCCTCGATCAGCTGCAGGATGCGGAACCAGGCGAGCTCGTCGTGAGGGTTCTCGAGAATCCTCAGCAGCGAGACGACATCCTTGACGTGCGCGGCCTCGACGAACTTGAGTCCGCCGTACTTCACGAAGGGGATGTTGCGACGGGTCAGCTCGATCTCGAGATGAGCGCTGTGATGTCCTGTGCGGAACAGCACCGCTTGTTCCTTCAAAGCTATGCCGCGTTCGCGTGCCTCGAGCACGCGCTTGCATATCTCGTCCGATTGCTGCGCCTCGTCGAGGCAGGTAACGAGCTGGGGACGCGTCCCGCTCTTTCGCTGCGACCAGAGATCCTTTTCGTAGCGGCGTCGTGCTCCTGCAATCACCGCGTTCGAGACATCCAGAATCGGCTGGGTCGAGCGATAGTTCTCCTCGAGCTTCACCACGGTCGCGCCGGGGAAATGCTCGGGAAAGTCGAGGATGTTGCGAACCGTTGCGCTGCGAAATGAATAGATCGATTGCGCGTCGTCGCCTACCGCCATGATGTTGGTGTTGTCCATGCGCATCGCTCTCAGGATGTCCGCCTGCACTCCGTTGGTGTCCTGGTACTCGTCGACGAGGACGTGTTCGAACATCGTCGAGAGCTCTCTTCTTGCGTTGGTGTGCGTAAGCAGGGCGTGCCAGTAGAGCAACAGGTCGTCGAAGTCGAGCACCGCCTGCTCTCGCTTACGTTCGGTGTAGGCGTTGAAGATGGCGCTGACCCCCTCGGCCTCGTCCTTGCACCAGGGAAAGTCGGACTCGAGGACGTCTGCGAGCTTGGTGCGGGAGTTGACGATCCGTGAGTAGATCGTCGCCAGCGTGTCCTTCTTCGGGAAGCGCTTGCGGCCTCGCCCCAGCTCGAGCTCGCCGCGGAGCAGGTTCATCAGATCCGCCGAATCCGCCTGATCCATGACCGTGAAGTTGGGCGACAGCCCCAGCGCGTGCCCGTAGGTACGAAGTAGCCGGTTGCCAACCGAATGGAAGGTTCCACCCCACACCCGCCCGGCACGAGTCTGGCTCGTGAGCCGTCCTGCGCGCCGCAGCATCTCCTGCGCGGCCCGGCGGGTGAAGGTCAGGAGCAGGATGCGCTCGGGAGCGACGCCTCCATCGACCAGGTGGGCGACTCGGGCCGCCAGCGTCTTGGTCTTGCCGGTCCCGGCCCCCGCGATCACCAGCAACGGTCCCTCGAGGTGCTCAACCGCGGCCCGCTGTTGGGGGTTGAGGTCCGCGAGATGGGCGGGGGCGGGCTTGAGGTCTGAATCGAACATGCGTTCGAGCATAGAGGAGGCCCGCGGCCATCCGGCGGCAATGACAGCGCGTAAGATCCCGGTCAAGTTTCTGCGTGTCAGGGCTCGGGCGGCTTGAGCTTGCCCGCCTTGAGATCCCGCTCGGTTTTTGCCTGGCGGCAGCGATAGCAGCGCGGCTTGAGATTGCCGGTGGATGAGGGACCAAGCGCAACGCGCGGTTCGACGTGATCGAATTCGGTGCGAAAGCGATTGCCACAATCCACGCACAGCACTCCGTCGAACTCGGGCGGCTCCCCCAACTCCAGGGCCGTGCGCACCTCCACCGAGGGATCGCGCGACCAGCGCTTGAAGTTGCGCAGATCCACCCCGTCGTAGAACACGCCGTTGAGAAAGGCGTTCTTGGCGATCTCCCTGACCACCTGCGGTGACACCGGACCCACGCCGGGGATCTTGCACACCTCGCCCTCGCGCACGTCGGTCCAGCCGCGCTTGGCTACCTCGTGGCTTACCAGGATCACCAGTTCGGGCCGCTTGGCTCGCCCTTTGCCGGAGCCCGACAGCAGCGCCGCTTAGGCATCGGCTAGATGTCGTTCGAAGGGCTCTTTCATGTCTGCGGCCTTGGCCTTGCGAGCGAGCCGCTGGGCCTCGGCCTCGGCGCGCACCACGATCGGCGCGCCCAGGTGCGGCTGCAGCCCATGTGGATGTGCAACATGCCCAGCTCGTCGCTATAGCTGCGAGCGCTACGGGCCGCGTGCTGGCGCTGCGCCAGACCCTGGTGCTGCTCGGCTTCGAGCTTGACCTTGCGGGCCTTGTCTCTGAGCACGTGGAACGACTCTGTTTCTGCCACCTTCAGCAGTTCGCCGGCCGTGCCGGGAGCCGACTCCTCGGCCCTGGCGATCTCGCTGGCCTGGTCCAGGGAGATGTCTCCGTGCTTGAGGGCATCCTCCAGCGGCGCCGATTCACCCAGCACCTTGCCGGTGGCCACGGCCTCCTTGGCCTTGCCCATCGAGGTGCCGGTCGCCCGCGCGATCTCGGATGCGTCATCTAGCTTGCGGGCCAGCGCAGCCACTCCGAAGGCCGCCAGCCGCTGGGTCCGGGCGTAGGAATCGAGCAGTTCGCGGGCGTCGGCCGCGCCCAGCAACTCAGGCTCGAGGCCGGCGTTGGCCTTCTCGAGCAACTCGTTGGCTTGGTCCACGAATGCAACTTCCATGGCCTCATCATGACGATGAGGTGAGACACAAACGCGCCCTGAATGGCCCCTCGCAGAAGAAATCTTGGATTTCTTTCTTTTCTTGAGATGAGCAACCCACTGAGACGTAGCGGCCCATGGACGTGTCGTGGCCCGGACCTCGAGCACCCCTGCCAGGTATACCCGGCATCGACTTGCCACTCGGCAGGGGCGAGCGCATCATCGCGGGATGAGCACGGTCGCAGTCCGGCAGGGCCAATCTCGCTCCCAGAGTCGCACGCTCGGCGTCATCGCCTCGGCCTCCATGGCCGGAGCCATCGCAGGCTTGGTCGCGGGTGGGATGGGCTCACGTCTCGCGATGCGCGTCCTTGCGATGACGACCCCGGGTATGGAGGGGGCGACGACCGAGGCCGATGCCACAGTGGGCCAGATCACCACCGGCGGAACCTTCTTCCTGCTTCTGTTCGGCACCGCACTGGGTGTCGGAGGGGGCCTTGTCTATCTCGCTCTGAGACGCTGGCTCCCTGCGCGTTGGCGAGGACTCGCGTTTGGCCTGTTGCTCCTCGCGCTGACCGGCCCTCTCCTCGTGGATCCCGACAACCCCGACTTCATCATCCTGGAGCCGGCATGGCTGGGCGTTGCCATGTTCGCGGCGTTGCCCGTTCTGTTCGGGTTAATCGCGGCTTCGCTCCAGGCGCGCCTCGAGCCGTTCTTCACCAGGGAGCGGAGCCGCAGCGCAACCATAGCGGTACTGATCCTGGGACTACTTCCCCTTGCCCTCGGAGGGCCAGTTGCCGTCGCGGTGGTGCTGATCGTCGGAGTAGGGCTGGCGGTGGCTCACTTCACCGACGTGACCAAAGTGATCGAAACCCACGCCGTGGGCGTCGCCGTACGCGCGCTGCTGATCGCGGTGACGACGTTCGGTCTCGTCGTGTTCGCTCGTTCAGCGCTGGAGATCTTGACCTAGCGCCTCAAGGAGTCGAGGTCAGCGACTTGATCAGGCGCCCCACCACGTTTCCAAGGCCGTGGCGCTCGGCGTCGGCGCGAACCGAATCGGCAGAGATCCGGCGAGGTCGGGTCAGGTCCTCGTCGGGCAGCCGCAGATCGGTGGGAATGGTGACCACCTTGGTGGCGCGACCGAGGTAGTCGAGATCGCGCCGCACCTTGGTGAGCAGACTGCCACTCTCCTGCGCCTCGGCCGCCGCAACGACCGCGTCCAAACTCCCGTATTTCACGATGAGAGACGCCGCCAGCTTCTCGCCGATGCCGCGCACGCCGGGAAGACCGTCCGAGGGGTCGCCTCTGAGGATGGAGAAGTCGCGGTAGGCGTGGCCGGGGATCCCGTAGCGGTCCGCGATGTAGGTCTCGTCTACTCGGTCCACGACGCTCACTCCCCGCTTGGGATAGAGCACCCAGACGTCGGGGTCACTAACCAGCTGAAAGAGGTCACGGTCGCCGGACACGATCGCAACGGGGCCGGGAGCCCGCGCTGTCAGCGTGCCGATGACGTCCTCGGCCTCGTAGTCGGGATAGCCGATGACCTTGATCCCCAACTGCGCGAGCAAGTCGACGATGACCGGCATCTGTTTGTCGACCTCGACGTCGGTGGTCTGCTGGATGCTTCCTTCCTCGGTGCGATGAGCCTTGTAGCTCTGGATGAGCTCCACCCGCCACTCTGGCCTCCAGTTCGCGTCCGCCGCACAGCAGATGAAGTCGGGGTCATGGTCGTCGACGAGCCGGGCCAGCATCTCGATAAAGCCGTAGGCGGCGTTTATGCGGCGGCCGTCGGGGGAGCGCACCGTATCCGGCATCGAGAAGTAAGCCCGGTAGATCAGGCTCGAAGAGTCGACCAGGAGGGTGAGGTTGTCTGCCATCACAGCTTCAACTCCTCGAGCGCGAGCAGATAGCCTTCGGAGTAGCTGGGGAACTGGGCGACCGTGTCCAGGAGCACGTCCATAGGCACCTGGGCTCTCACCGCGAGCACCGCCTGATGGATCCACTCGGATGCAAGAGGCGAAACCGCCCAGGCTCCGACCAGCGTCTTGGTAGCGCGGTTTGCGACCAGACCCAGGTGACCGCGGGGGTTCTCCTCGTAGGTTGAAGGCCGGGCCAGCACCGCGGTGAGATCGAGGGTGGCCGTGGCTACGTCCATGCCCTGCTCGCGTGCCTGCTCCACGGAGAGCCCGACGGTCGCAATCTCCGGATCGCAGAACACGACACGCGGGATGGCTCGGTAGTCTGCGACGCGATCGCGCCCCAGGATGTTGTGGCTCACGACGCGCCCCTGATACTTGGCGACGTGCGTGAACAGCGACACACCGGTGACGTCGCCCAGCGCCCACACCCCGTCGGCAACGCGGCAACGCTCGTCGATAGGAACTCCCGGGTCGGCCTTGACCCCGATGCTCTCGAGTCCCAGCCCCTTGACGCGTGGACGGCGCCCGGTCGCAACGACGATGACGTCGGCACTGAGCTCGCTGCCGTCTTCGAACTCGACCACTTTCGAGTCTCCTTCGCGGCGAGCCCGAACCGCGTTCTTTCCCGTGTGGACCTCGATCCCGTCGTCGGCGATGTAACCGGCGAGTAGCTTCGAGACTTCGGCGGTCTCTCGATCGAGCAATCGGTCGGCTCTCTGGACGAGCGCAACGCTCGAGCCGTAGCGCGACAGCATTTGCGCCAGCTCCAGCCCCACCGGTCCGGCGCCGATCACGATGGTGCGTTCGGGAATCTCCTTGACGCCGGTGGCCTCGCGGTTCGTCCACGCATCGACGTCCTCGAGTCCCTCTATCGGAGGCAATGTGGGTTCCGACCCGGTCGCCAGAAGGATGTCGGTGGCCTCAATGCGCTCGTCCCCCACCTCCACTACACCCGGCCCGACGAGTCGTCCATCCCCCTTGAAGACCGCAGCTCCCTGCTCCTCGTACCCCTTGATCTGCTTTGCGTCGTCGTAGTTGCGAACCATGAAGTCGCGGTAGGCGGACGCATCGGCCCAAGACAGCGAGGGATCGCCAACGCCGGCGGTGCGGCGCGCCTCACTTCGAGCCTCCGGCGGCCGAATCAGGGTCTTGGAGGGAATGCACGCCCAATACGAGCACTCCCCTCCAATCAGCTCGCGCTCGACAACCGCAACCTTCTTGCCCGCGGCGATCAGCCGGTACGCGGCGTGCTCACCACCGGGCCCCATTCCGACCACGACGACATCGAAGCGCATGAGCTCTCCCTCGGTCCGAGGACTAAGGGAGAATTGTGACGCTAAGCGGCAACCTCTGCAGGCGGATCCGTGATGTCGAGGGCGATCCTCAGCAATTCACCGACGTCCTCCACCAAGTGGAAGGTCATCTCCTCGCGCACCGACTCGGGGACATCGTCGAGATCGCCGCCGTTGCGCATGGGCAGCAGCACCTCGGTGAGCCCCGCCCGGTGGGCGGCGAGCACCTTCTGCTTGACGCCGCCGATCGGCAGCACCTTGCCCTGGAGCGTGACCTCGCCGGTCATGCCCAGCAACGGCTTGACCGTGCGTCGGGTGAGCAGGCTCACCAGCGCCGTC
>JBOGWV010000059.1:0-4712 GCA_050693975.1 Actinomycetota bacterium | reverse complement strand
TGCAGCGATCCGCCTCGGCGACGGCCTGCTCCTGACTATAGGCCAGCGTCACCTCGATCTCCTGATCCTTGATGCGCTCTTCAGGAGGAGACACAGGTGCCTCGATGCGCTCAGCGTGCTTGAAGTAGGCGGTGTTGAGGCGCTCGTACGGCATGACCTCGACCGGCGCGTCGGGCCCCAGCTCGCTGGCCTTGATGACCTTGTCGATGTTGCTCGCCGCTCGCTTGCCGTCGCCGAGAGCGTCCACCACCATCGCCGGACCGCGCACGATGTCGCCGCCGGCGAAGATGTTGTCCTCGAGGCGCCCGAACTCGTCGACCTTGAGCAGGCCGCCCTCACTCAGGTGATCGGGGATCCAGTCCATGTGCTGCACCTGGCC
This sequence comes from Actinomycetota bacterium, assembly GCA_050693975.1. GTDB lineage: Bacteria > Actinomycetota > CADDZG01 > CADDZG01 > WHSQ01 > WHSV01. The sequence goes on along the minus strand of JBOGWV010000059.1, from coordinate 4,333 downwards.
GATGGCGATCATCACGTTGTCGCACTCGACCTCGTATTCGGTGCCGTCGGTCATCTGTGGGGTTACGTTTCCCTCCTCGTCCTTGCTTAGATGCGCTTCGCAGAGCACCGCGCCCGTTACGACTCCGTCGTCTCCCACGATGCGCGCGCAAGCGGTGTTGGTCTTGAACTCCACGCCCTCGTCCTTGGCCTGTTCGAGGTCCTCGGGAACGATGAGCAGCTCGTCCGGTCCCTCGAGTGACACGATCGTGACCTCATCGGCTCCCAGACGAAGGGCGGAGCGAGCGGCGTCCGACGCGGTGTTACCTCCGCCGACGACGATCACCTTCTTGCCCACCTTCACCGGCTTGTTGAAACCGGCTTCCCGGACGAATTCGAGTCCTCCCGTCACGCCCCGGAGGTCGTTCCCCTCGACCGGCAGCTTGCGGCCGACGTCCTGGCCGACGGCAAGGAAGCAGGCGTCGTAGTTCTTGAGATCGTCCCAGGACACATCGGTGCCTACCCTCGTGTTGCACTTGATCTCGATGTCGCCCAGGTCGGTGATCTTGGCGACCTCGGCGTTGAGCACGTCCTCGGGAAGGTGCCAGTGGGGAATTCCGCCGCGCAACATTCCGCCCGGCTTCGAGAGGGCCTCGAGGACGGTCACCTTGTAGCCGAGTCGCCGCAGGTGATAGGCGCAGCCGAGCCCGCCGGGACCCGATCCCACCACCGCCACGCTCTTACCGTTCGTGGAGGGCATCGAATCCTTGGTGGGGTCGTCCTTGAGCGCGAGCCCGTAGTCGCCGAGGAAGCGCTCGACGTTGCGGATGCCGATGGGCTCGTCGTGGTCCTTGCGGTTGCACGCACCCTCGCAGGGGTGGTAACAGACGCGCCCGGTCACCGACGGCATGGGGTTGTCCTCCATGATCGTCAGATAGCCGTCCAGGAACCGCTCGTGCTTTACGAAGTCGAGATACTTCTGAATGTTCTCGCCCGTCGGGCAGGCGTGGTTACAGGGTGGAGTCTTGTCTTTGTACACCGGGCGATAGAAGCGAAAGTTGCCGGTGGGAAAGAGCCGCTGCCCCTCTTCTTCCGTCGGCGCCGGAGTCACGCCGGCCAGAGGAAGACGGAGGCGAGGCGGGATGGTCGTTCCCTTCACTGACATGCAGGTACCCCCCAGTCGGTATACCTAGATCGGTTGCGCGGCAGCCTCGCGAACTTGCGATGGTCCGTAGTCGAGCACCGTGTGGTGCTCGGCACCTCTCGTGAACGCTTCCTGGTCTTTGACCGTCTCCCGCACGGTGTCGAGCGGCAATACTCCGGTTGCGGCGACGAGCGCGCCGAGCAGAGGTGCGGCAACGCCGATTCCGGGATCGCTTCGCTCGGTAGCTCCCTCGGTGGAGGTTCGGTCGTACGCGAGCTGTGCGAGATCGCGCACGTACATCCAGGGACTGCTTCCCTCCTGCTCCGCAAGCGACACCGCGTCCACGACGACGACCTTCTTCAGCTTCGCCAGCATGTAGTCGGGCAAGAACTTGAGCAGGTACTCGGGCTCGCGGGCCGAGTTGACGACGAGCACGCCCTCTCCGTCGGGAGTGCCGCGGAAGAAGTTCGCGGCTTTGACCAGCGTTTCCTCGACGAGCACGACCCAGTCCGGATTGGCGTTCTCGTAGACGAAACGATCGGGGATCGGCTCGTCGCCGAAGCGCGCGTACTTGTGGACCAGGCAGTTGGTGCGATCGGGGTCGTCGATGTAGTCGCTAATGAACTGGGCGTAGTACCCGGCCTTCTCTGCTCCCGAGGCAAGGCAATTGACGATGTCACGGGCTTCCTTGTCCATGATGATGCCTCGGGTCCACACCGTGATCTCGTGGTACATCGTGGCTGACCTCCCCCTTGGCGGTCTGCGGTCCGGCCGAGCCCGCCCCGAGGGCGGGCCTCCGGAAATCGCATACAGTATACCCTTTCCGGGCGAACCTTTCCTGGTTGATCTCCTGTCAGGCTACCCCTTCCGCGATCCCCCAACCCAGGTCCTAGGAACCCGTCCGGTTGCCACGGTCTCAGCCGCCGAGGTCCCATTGCATGTGTCCGGCCAGGTTTCCAAGCTGCAGAACCAGGTAGGCGACCGCCAGCACGAAGCAGGTCCACCCGAACACCCGACCGGCCACCGAGGAGGGGATCGGCCTCAGGAAGGTCCTCGTCTTGTGGGCTCCGTAACCGCGAATGTCCAGGGCCATGGCCTGCGTCTGGCCGCGCCGCAAGCCCAGCAAGAGCATCGCGAAGGCGAGATGCTTGAACGACGCCCATTTGCGGGCGATGGGGTGCAGGTCGGCCCCGAGGTCCCTGATCCGCTGGGTCGTAGAGATGTCCTTGCCCAGCTGAAGAAACGAAGGAAAGAGAACTAGCCCGAGCACCGGCGCGTGCACCAGCCGGTAATCGAGCCCGTGCCGGGCGAACCCCTGCACCAGGTCGGACGGGTGGGTCGTAAACGCATAGGTGAGCCCGGAGAAGCCGATCGCCAAGAACCTAAGGCCCAGCAGCGCGCCGAATCCGAGCGCGGCCCAGGACAGGTCCTTGATCGGGGTCCTGATGGCGATGTCCTCTGAGCCGATCGACAACTGCCCCGCGTAGAAGAACGGGAACACGAAGGTGAGGATGAGTATGAAAGGAAGGATCACCTTGCCGAGCTTCCAGTAGGCGCTGAGCGAAACGCCCGAGAAGAAGGCGGCGCACGAGAAGGTCAACACGAACAGGCCTATTCCGACATAGAGGCTGGAGTTGAAGATCGCGGTGGTCGACACCGCAAGGACGTAAAGAGTCTTCGAGAACGGGTCCATGCGGTGGAACGGCGAGTTAGCTTCCTTGTACGACAGCTCCAGGTCGTCCAAAACGAGCCTCCAGTTGGTCGATGAGATCGATGGTCGCCAGGGTGGGCTGTCCTAGAAGGTCTCGGGAGAAGTCGAATACCGGCGGCGCCTTCAACTTCGCCGCGCGTAGGACATCCTGCGAAGAGAACAGTTCGAGTGGCCCTCCGTTGAAGATGATCCGACCCTCCGTCATCGCCACGCACCGATCCGCGTAGTCCGCCACCAGCCTCATGTCGTGCGTGATGAACGTCACCGCAGCGCCCGCGTCGGCGAGGCTACGCATGTAGTCCATGAGCCGTCCCGCCTGGCGCCAGTCCTGCCCGAAGGTGGGCTCATCCAGAATGACCACCTCTGGCTCGGTGATGACCATGCAGGCGACGGACAGCCGTCTCTTCTGGCCATGACTAAGCAGGAACGGACTCGATTCTTTTCGCTCGTCTAGGTGAACCGTCTTCAGGACCGCGTCGACTCTTCGCTCCACCTCGTCCGCAGGCACCTTCAGTGCCCTGAGCCCATGAGCCATTTCCTCGTACACCGACTTTCGGACGAACTGCTTTTCCGGCACTTGAAAGATGTATGCCACTCTCCTGGCGAGGTCGGCGAACTTGTAGTCGCCGGTGGGCTTTCCATCCACCATCACACTGCCTGAGGTCGGAGCCAGCAGGCCCGTCAGACACGACGCGAGCGTCGACTTGCCCGAGCCGTTCTGACCAACGATGGCGAGCAACTCGCCCTTGTGGATGTCGAGTTCGATGTCGCTGAGGACGTCGCTCTTGGTCGGGTACGAGTAGCAGACCCCTCGAACCTCGATGACCGGCTCGGCCGCCGCAACCAGACGGCGCGGCGCGGCCACGTTGCTCTCTGGTGGTGGGGCCGCGGGCCCCCGCGTCCCCGCGGCCCCCAGGTCGTGGACCAGTTCCGAGCCGGTGAGGTGGGTTCGAGTCAGGCTCACTCCGCGTCTGGCAAGCTCGAGGCTCACCTCTGAGGCTTGGGGGATCCACAGGCCCATCTCGTCGCGGACCTGCAGTCCCCTGTTCGCCAGAAACCCCCGGGGCGACTCGGGACCGTGCACCGCCAACCCCTCGACCAGCAGGACCTCGTCCACCTGATGAAAGACCCTGTCCACCTCGTGCTCCACGATCACGAGGGTGATGTCCACCCGCTCGCGCACGAGCCGAACCGCATCCAGCACCTCCTCGGTTCCCGCGGGATCCAGGTTGGAGGTGGGCTCGTCGAGGATGAGCACACTGGGCTCCATCGCAAGCATCGCGGCGAGGGCGACGCGCTGCTTCTCGCCACCCGACAGCTTGTGGGTCGATCGCTCCTTGAAACCCTGGAGACCGACCAGATCCAGAGCGCGCTCCACCCGCGGATGTATCTCGCTCGGGGGCACCAGATAGTTCTCGAGCGCAAACGCGATCTCTTCCTCGACTGTGAGTGTTACGACCTGGTCCTCGGGATTCTGGAAGAGCATGTTGACGGTCTTGA
>JBOGWV010000058.1:0-3103 GCA_050693975.1 Actinomycetota bacterium | reverse complement strand
GCGCCGCCGGACAGGCTCTCGGCCTGCTCGAGCAGCTGTCCGAGCTCCTCGATCAGGGCTCCGTAGCGTTCGAAGTCGCCGTTGCTGAGCGCCTCCTGCGCGTCGGCGTAGACCTGGCCGGCCTCGTCGATGATGCTCTGCAACTCGTCCGGCGGAGGCTGACCCGGCTGGGTGGGCTCTCCCGGCTCCTCGCCGTCGGGGGGCGGTTCCTCGTCGGTGGGCTCCTGCAGGTCGAACAGCTCGGCCAGCGCCAGATCGAAACTGTCGGCCGATACGACCTCTTCGCCGAAGACCAGGATCACGCGCTGTAGCTCGGGAATGCCGCCGCCGTCGACGGCCGCCGTCGAAGAAGCCTCGATGAACAGGGGCTGAACGTAAAGGATGGAGTCGTTGATCGGCAGATTGACCAGCGAGCCAAAGATGATGGTGGAACCTTGGTCGCTGAGCAGCGTTATGTCTCGTGATATCTCCTCATTTTGATTGATGAGGTTGTTGATCTGCGCGGGGCCCTCGACCGGCGGACTGCTGGGGAAGTCGAGCGTAAGCAGCTCGCCGTAATGATCGGGATCAGAGCGCCCCACCAACAGCGCGTTCATGTTGTTGCGGTCGCGCGGCGTGAACGGGCGCGAGATCAGGAACTCCTCTTCGGTCTCGCCGGGAAGAGTGATCAAAAGGTAGGTCGGCTCGACGAGGTCCTCGGACCCGCTCTGCGTGTGGGCGACCTCCCACTCGTCGTTGCGCGAGTAGAAGGTGAGGGGGTCGTCGACGTGGTAACGAAGATAGACCTCGGACTGCACCTCGAGGAGATCCTCCGGGTAACGGAAGTGGGCCCTCAGCTCCTCGGACGGTTCCTCCGTTGTGAAGAGATCGGGAAACGTGGCGCGCCACGCCTCGATCAGGGGGTCTTCCTCGTCCACGATGTGGAAATCCATGGTGCCGTCGTAGGCATCGACGACGACCTTCACCGAATTGCGAATGTAGTTCGCCTGCCCCAGCAGAGCGCCGTTCGAAGCGCTCTCGATGATCGCGCCGAGGTCCATCCGCTGGGAGTAGGGATAGAAGTTCGTCGAGGTGTAACCGTCGAGGATCCACTTCAGATCTCCGTCCACCGCGGCGATGTAGGGGTCGTCGTCGAGGCTAAGGAAGGGTGCAGCTCGGCGCACTCGATCGCGTACGTTCTTGTAGAGCATGATGCGGCTGTCGGTCTCGATGTCGTCTGACAGCAGGATGTTGAAGTCGCGCTCGCGTACCGCGAACTGCAACTTCCTGAGCAGCCCGCCCATCTCGATGCCGCCTTCGCCCCCGTAGTTGCTGCGAACGGTCTCGTCCTCGGCCTGGAAGTCGATTTCCGCCTGCTTGGTGTTGACGATCGAGTACTCGGAGTCGTCGTAGTTGACCCCGTAGTAGATCCCCGGATTGTCGAGCTCGAACGCCGGCACGTCGCCCGTTATTTCACCCGGGAGATCGCGCGAGACGAACGATGGTTGTCCGGAAGCCGTTGACTCGTTGGCGAGGCTGGCAACCAGCCCGTAGCCGTGCGTGTAGATGAGGTGCGTGTTCTGCCACGACTGCGATCCCTCGACATCCTGCACCGATAGCTCGCGCCCCGAAAGCAGCAACTGACGCATCTCTCCGTCGACCTCGTAGCGATCGATGTCCACGTCGGGAAACGCGTAGAAGGGTGTAATGGCCTGCAGCTGGTTGTAGACGACGCTCAATACATCCGGATCCCATACGCGGACGTTGCTCAGCTGGACCTCGTTGGCCGTGATGTCCTCTTGAGTTAGGTCGTCCGTCGCCGGGAACGGCTGGGACTCAACCTCGCCGAGCCCGAAGCCGTCTCGAGTGGCCTCGATGTTGCGTTCGATGAAGGGCCGCTCTCGGCTGGCCTCCTGGGGCTCCACCGAGAAGCGCTGCACCCACGCCGGCCACACGCCACCGGCGAGCACCGCGGTGAGCACCCAGATCCCCACGGCCGCAAGCGGGAGCGACAGGCGCCGGAAGCGGATGTTGGCGATGAAGAGGAGCGCCGAGATGACCGAGATGATCGCCAGCAACCGCAGCGCCGGAAGCTGCGCGTTCACGTCCGTATAGCTGGCGCCCGTGACAGTTCCGCGCGCCGAGAAGTTGAGCTCGAACGTGCCCAGGTAGTACTGGACCGCCTTGATCAGAGCCAGCAGCCCGAGCAATACGGAGATATGAGCCATCACTCCGGATGAGATGCCCGAGAGGCCGGCCTCCGGACGGATCGAGCCGTGGAAGTAGTGCGCGATAAGCGAGACGACCAGCGCGGCCACGATCGCGAACCACGCCCAGTCGAGCACGTAGTTGAAAAAGGGCAACTCGAAGACGTAAAAACCGATGTCGCGACCGAACTGGGGGTCGGTCCGGCCGAAGGAGACCCGGTTGAGGTACAGGGTGAAAGTCTGCCAGGCGCTGCTGGCGCCGAAGCCGGCCAGCAAACCGATGGCGATCGCGGCCACAAGCCGCAGCCACTTCAGGTAGGGGCTGAGGGCGAGCCGGTAGCGCTCGACCGGGTCGCGTCGCTCGGGATCCTCGATGCGAAAAACGCCGTAGGCGGGAGCCATGCGCCCGGCGATGACGAGGTTCACGTACACGACGAGGGCGACGAAGAGGCCGATGACCGCGCCGGTCGCAAACTGCGCCTTGATGGAGGTCCACAGCACCGACGTGATGCCCACCTCTCGAAACCACAGGACGTCGGTGTAGAAGGTGGCCGATGCAAACAGCAGGAAAGCGATCACCACCAGCGCGCCGATGATTATCGGGGCGCGGCCCCCCGGTCTCCTTCTCAGACGAGTCACCATGGTGGCAGGTTAGTCGGACTCCGGCGTTATCGCTGGCTTAGAGCTCGCCTAATGCCGGCGACGAGTTCCTCAGGGTCGAAGGGCTTCCCTACGAACTGCGCCCCCGCCCACTGGTCGGCCACCTCGCCCGCGACCCCGGGCAGACGAAGGCTGGGGTCCATACCCGAAAGGATGAAGACCGGAATCGACCTGGTCTCGTCCCTCAGTTGAAGCGCTTCGAGTACCTGCCTGCCGCTCAGCTTGGGCATCATCTGGTCGAGCAGGATCGCATCGGG
>JBOGWV010000057.1:0-11144 GCA_050693975.1 Actinomycetota bacterium | reverse complement strand
CCGGCATTAGCTCCGTGCCCGGCGACCCGGACAGATTGTGAGACATCATGTTGCCCCGGGTGACGTTGGTCCCTGAGATCGCGTGCCAGAAGGGGTTCGATGCGATCTCGTCGGGGGTCCTGTACTCGGTGACGACGTGCACCACGGGCACGCCCCGACGCCGCGCCTCACCCAAGAAGCCGATGTTGGCCTCGACGACGCGCCGAGAGGTCACCGGGTCGAGCGGCAAGGTCGCGACCTCGTCCAGGTGTCCCCGGTGAAGGTCGATGGTCACGACCGCCGGAGTCACCTGAGCCACCCCGAGTCCTTCGCTCATTCCGATGTCACCACCTCTCCCGGTGGCCGGCTTGTTGCTGATCTTCGTGATGATCGGCGGGCCTAATGTCTACAGGATGCTCACCGCGTCGAACCGGCTGGACGAAAGCGGCCCTCCCGGGAACCGTGTTTAGGCGCCCGCTTCCTGTTCCTTGAGGAACTTGCGCAGCTCCTTCACGGTGTGATTGATGTGGGCGCGGACGGCTCGCTGGGCCCGGCGCACGTCCGCGGCCCTGCAGGCGTCGAGTATCTCCTGGTGCTGATCGTCGGCTCGCTTGTCCATGGGCTGATGCGAAACGAACATGTGGATGTAGGTGCTCGAGGAGTCCCGCAGGCTGGCGATCATGGTGCGCAGCCGGGGCATCCCCGAGGCGGTGTAGAGGGTCAGGTGGAAGCGGTCGTTGAGCGCGACCCACTGGTCCTCGCCCTCGGTATGGCGCATCTCGTCGATGACGGATTGCATGTCGCCGAGCAGCTCGGGCGTCAGGTTCGGCATCGCCTTGGTGATGGCGAGCACCTCGAGTGCGCCGCGGATCTCGTACGATTCGGTGAGATCCTCCGCCGTCGGGTGGAACACGATCGCGCCCCGGTGCGGATCGATGCGCACGAGTCCGTCGGCCTGCAGCAGAGCGAAGGCCTCCCTCACGGGGGTCGTGCTTACTCCGAAGCGAGCCGCAACATCGTTCTGACGTAGGCGGGTGCCGGGCTGCAGCACCCCCCGCTGAATCTCCGATCGGATCAGCTCCGAAACGGTTTCGGCCGTAGTCTTTCGCCTCAGCACCTCAGGTTGACTCGCCATGGATCACCTTCTCCATCCGGTAATGCTCTATCTCGATCGGCCCGATCGTGTGCCCCGGGTCCGTCCGTTGCCGCGGGGCCCAGGCACAATGCATTCTACGTGCCGACCTCCGGCTCCTCCTAGATTTGGGGGGCCGCGCGCGGGTCAATCTCGCCTGCCAAGTAGGGCCGACTCCTTCAGGCTGAAGAGTTCAGAGGCGGTGGAGCCGCCCACGAGCCGCCGCGTCTCGTCCGAGTCCGCCACGCGGTCCAGGCGGCCGACCGGGTCCTCGTCGGCCATGTCGAAGGGCAGGTCGGTACCCAACACCACGCGCTGGTTGCCCACGAGATCGATCAACCACTTGAGCGCCCGGTCGTGGTGCGTGATGGTGTCGAAGTAGAAGCGGTCGAGGTACTCGCTCGGAGGACGGTCGAGGCTGATCCTGGATTCCTGGCGGACCCTCCATCCGTGGTCGAAGCGACCGATCTGGTAGGGGAGGAAGCCTCCCGCGTGCACGAGGACGAACTTCAGGTTCTCGAAGCGGTCGAACAGGCCGGAGAAGATGAGTCGCCCGGCGGCGAGAGCGGTGTCCAGCGGGTTCACGAAGATGTTGGTCAGGTAGTAGTCCTCGTATCCCTCCTTCGGTCCTATGTAGTAGGGGTGAAGGATCACCGGCGCCCCGAGCTCGTTCACCGCCTCCCAGAGGGGCAGGTAGGTGTCGCGATCCACGTACTCGCCCTCGATCGTAGTGCCGACGTGGGCTCCGACGAAACCAAGCTCCTGGACGCAGCGCCGGTACTCTTCGGCGGCCGCCGCCGGGTCCTGCATCGGAAGCGACGCCGTCCCGGCGAGCCGGCCGCTCGAGCCTGCCACCGTCTCCGCCAGCGAGTCGTTGGCCATACGAGCAAACGCGACCGCGTCGGCGGTATCGATCCAGTAGTAGAAGAGCGTGGGGGCCAAAGACATGATCGAAAAATCAATTCCCCTGGCGTCCATGTCGTCGAGCTTGGCCTGCCCGCCGAGGAACCCTTCGTCGAGAGGGTAGGCGAAGCCCTCGTCGTGCACGACCCAGCGCTGCCCGTCGTTCCGCCTTTCGACCGCTGCCCCCCAGGCGGGATGATCCGCCGCGTTCAGGAATTCAGGCGGGATGAAGTGGGTGTGGACGTCGATGATCATCCCCGTCGTGTCCAATCCAACTCCTCGTCGCTCGGCGGGCCCCACCCCGCTATCCCCTGGATCCGTCGCCGTTGCGAGCCCCGGCGAGGGATCCACGGACCGGCCCAGCTAGGCCGATCCGGTCCTCATATTGTGCATAGTATACCCGTAACCCTGAGGCTCGCAACGATCAGGCCGCCGCCGGGTCGTCTCCCAGGTGATCGAGTACCACCTTCAGCGAACCTCCCGCGCCGATCGCAGCGATCGCCTCTCTTGCTCTGCTTAGGGGGAAGACGCCGGTCACGAGAGGCTCGAGCGTGACCGTCCCGTTCGAGACGATGTCTATCGCCGCGGGAAAATCTTCGGGCTTGGCCGCCCTCGGGTTCGAGATCAACAGCTCCTTGTAATAGAGCTGGTAGTAGGGGAGCGAGGGCGCCGGTTCGGTGATGGTGCCGAACAGCGTCAGCCGGCCCCCGATCCTCGTGAACTCGATGGCTTGGGCGAGCGTCGCGCCCCTGCCGACCGCCTCGATCGCAACGTCGACGCCCCGTCCCGAGGTGCAATCGAGCACGGTTTCGAGCGCCCTCGGATCGGAGGGGTCGATGGTGACGTCCGCGCCGAGTCGCTCGGCGAGGGCCCTCTTCGACGCCGTCCTGGTTACGCCTATCAGAGGCGATGCCCCGCGCGCCTTGGCGAGCTGGAGGTGGAGGAGGCCGGCCACGCCGAGTCCCATCACGAGCGCCGACTCGCCGGGCAACAGCGTGGTCTGACGCTCGGCGTGCATGCAGGTGGTGAGGACCTGCAGCAGCGGCCCGGTGGTATCGGAGATCTCCTCGGGAACCGGATACAGATTTGCAGCAGGGACCGCGACGGCGTTGCTGAAGCCACCGTCGCGATCCCTGCCCATCAACGCCCCATTGGGGCAAAGGTTGACCTGGCCTTTCGAGCACTGGTAGCAGGTCCCGCAAAACACCACGGGATCGACCAGCACCCGGTCGCCTCGCCGCAGTCGACGCCCCGGCGGGACCCCACCGTTCAAATCGAGAATGGTGCCGACCATCTCGTGTCCCAGCACCAGGGGATGGGTCACCGGGATCTTGCCGGCGATGATGCTCAGGTCGGTTCCGCAGATACCGGTCGAGTGGATGGCAACGAGCGCTTCGCCTGGACCCGGTTGTGGCTCGGGACGCTGCTCGAGGCGCAGCTCGTTGGGCGCATCCAGGACGACCGACATCATGAGGGTGTCAACCACTCTCCTTGAGGTGCTTGGTCGCCAGCGCAGCGACCTCCTCGAATGGCAACAGCGCCTTGGTCGACAGCGCGCGCTCCTTGACCGCCATCAGCAACTCGCGCAATTGCTCGTCGTCGGCCGACAGTCCGAGCGCCTTCATCGCAAGCGTCATCGACGGGAGACCGCTGCCCTTTCCGTAGACGATGCGTGCGGGAGGCTGACCGACCACGTCCCAGTGGTAGGGGAACAGCTCCTCGGGCTTGCTTTCGATGCAGTGCTCGTACCAACCGGCGATGATCCCCGACTCGACCTCGAAGAGGCGCTCGCCGACGGCCGCCCGGTTGCTGGGGATGGTGTGACCGGTGCGCTCGCGGACGAGACGCGACAAACCGTAGAACTCCTCGGTGACGAGGTTGTGATCCGCGTCGTAGAGCATCCGCAGCGCGAGCGCGAGCTCCTCCATCGGCGTGTTGCCGGCGCGCTCGCCGATACCGCTGACCGTCGTGTGCACGACCTCGACGCCGGCTGCGAGCGCGGCTATCGAATTGGCAACCGCGAGTCCGAAATCGTCGTGGAAGTGGGCCTCGAGCCGCACCCCGGGAAGCCGCTCGCGCACCTTCTCGACCCAACCCGGAATCGTCTGTGGAGTGACGCCACCGAAGGTGTCGACCAGCGAAAGCGCATCCATGTGGCCTTCCGACCCGACGCGCTCCACGAGATCCAGGTACCAGTCGAAGTCGGCCCGGGAGGAGTCGATGGTGAAGAAGACCGTGTCGAGACCAGCCTCCTTGGCCGCAAGCGTCGCCTCGATCGACAGTTTGATGGCGCGGTCGACCTCCCAGCCGTAGGCGCGATCGATGATGTGAGCGGAGGAGGGGATCTCCAGCACGACGCCCGACACTCCGCACTCCTTCGCATTACGAATGTCGGCGACCATGCAGCGCGCGAAGGCGTAGATCTGGGGGCCGAGGTCGGCCTGGACGATGTCCTTGATCGCCGCCTCGTCTTGCGGGGACACGATCGGCATGCCGGCCTCGATGCGGTCGACGCCGGCGGCGGCGAGCCGGTGGGCGATGGCGACCTTGTCGTCGCGCGTCAGCGCGATGCCGGCCTGCTGTTCGCCGTCTCGTAGCGTGATGTCGTGAAAGATGACCTTGTCGGGAAACGCGAGTCCCTCGCGCGACGCGTCGAGGAAGTTCCAGGGGCTCGTGAACCAGCGCCCCTCCACCTCCCACGGGGTCTTGTTTGCCATAACTAGCTCCTCTCTTTATTGGTCTCTTCTTGCGCGGTCGTCGAGACGATCGCCGGCCCCTCCTTTACTCCCACCAGTAGTCGGGGTGCTCCACCAGCGTGGTTATGGCGTTGCCGTCGTCGGTGATGACGATGTTCTCCTCCAACCGCACCGACTGCTCGAGTTTCGGATGTCCCGCGAAGGTCTCGATGGCGAAGTACATGTTGGGCTTGATCTCGGCCGGATAGTCGAGCGAATACGCGCGCGATACCCACATGCCCTCGTAGAGGCTGAGACCGATTGAGTGGGCGAATTGCTGAAGGGAGACGCTGCCGTACTTGTCGTCGTCGTAGACGGGGAACTTGGCGGCGACGTCGGCCGTCGTGTTGCCGGGCTTCATCTCACCGATCGCCGCATACATGGAGTCGTAACACTCCTTGTAGAGGTCCTTCTCCTTCTGAGTGGGCTTGGCATCGACCTTCCACGTGCGAACGAAGTCGATGAAGTAGCCCCCCGGTCCGACCGCGTTTATGTCGACGATGACGTGATCGCCCTGACGGAAGATCTTGTCGGTGTGCCATCGGCGGTAGGGCGACGTGTTGCCGCCCGAGGCGCAGATGATCTCGTAGACGACGTCGAACCCCGACGAGTAGAGGTACTCGTTGACCTTGGCGGTGATCTCGGCTTCCCTAACGCCGGGCTTCGACCACTCCTTCATCGCCCGCCACATCGCGGCGTCGCCGTGAGCCGCCGAGATCTTGAGACACTCGATCTCATCGGGCGTCTTGATAGTGCGAGCGCCCGACATCGCCGGCCATGCGTTGACCAACTTGACGCCCTTTGCTTTGAGCGCCTCGTAGGCACGAAAGTCCATGATGTCGATGCCCACGCGCCCGTCGGCGGCTCCGTTCTCTTTCAGCGCGTCGACAATCGAGTCGGCCATTTTCTCGGCCATGATCTCCTCGGCTCCTTCGCCCCACTTCCAGGTGATAGCGGGACGCACCTCTTTGAGCCAGGGGGCGTCGATCTCGGCGCAGACCTTGTCACTCCCGACGGTCTCGAACAGAATCGGGTCGCCCTCGCGCGGCAGCACCGCGTAGCGGATGAAGATGTTGTTCTTCCAGTTCCCCTGGAACACGCTGGTGACGTAGCGGACGTTCTCTCCCACGAACAGGATCAGGGCGTCGATATCGTGGATCGCCATCTGCTCGCGGGCCCGCGCCAGTCGATCCTTCCGCAGCCGGTCGAAGTCGACTCGTGCTTGCCAGTCCGTGCTCGTGGTCGAGAACACTCGCCGCGGTGAGTACTCGTGGCGTGCCTCTAGAAACTCATGCTCCATACAGCTTCCTCCTCCTCGTCTTGAATCCCTATTCCTCCCTTGGCCGGAGGCCATGTCGTCACCCCTTGGATGTTGCGGACTTTTCGATGAAGTTGATGACCGAATCGGATGTATGGCGAAGGTGGCGGCCCACGGCTGCCCTCGCCGCTTTCGCATCGCCCTTCTTACAGGCATCGAGAATCGCCTGGTGTTCGTCGTCGACTACGGGTTCGGGGAACTCGAGCGACACGTACAGGTGGATGTATACGGCGGACGATTCACGAAGGCTCTCGATCATCATCAGCAGCTGGGGCTTGCCCGCGGGTTCGTAGGTGCGGAGGTGAAATTGGTTGTTCAACTCGATCCATAGCTCGGTGTCCTTGGTTTGACGCATCTCGTCGATGAGTCTCTGCAACTCGGTCAAGCTTTCGAGTGTGAAGTTGGGGATGGCGGACGAGATGGCGAGCATCTCCAGAACCTCGCGTATCTGGTACGACTCCCGAACGTCATCGGCGGATGGAGACGAAACGACGGCGCCGCGATGAGCGTCGATTCGCACGAGTCCGTCCGCCTGAAGGAGAGCGAAGGCCTCGCGCACGGGCGTGGTGCTGACTCCGAAACGGGTGGCGACCTCTCCCTGCCGCAACCGCGTGCCGGAGGTGATTACGCTGCGCTGGATCTCGGCCCGCAGTTGCCGGGCCACGGCTTCACTCGTAGTGAGTCGGTTGATGTTGCCCCTTCCGGTCGCCACCCTTCCCCTTTCCCGCGTGTACGCGGCAGCGCATCGGGCCTCTCTGGACAGCGCGGCTGAGTCATAGATACTATGCATCATATGCTATATGCGGTCGCGTGGTGGTCCCGGGAACGCGGGGGGTCTGCGGTGAGCGCTTCGATCCGCGTCGCCTGCGTACAGCTTGCCGCTCGCGATGTCGAGGAAAGCGAACTGGCCTGGCACAAGGAGATGGCGCCGCGCAACGATGTAGTTCGAGGACGAAGGCCGGAGCACTACTCGGAGCTGGCGCGCGCCGATCGCGGCGCGAGGGATCAGAGCGCATGAGCGTGCCGCCCCCCAAGGACCTCGGTTCGTTCGCACACGGGCAGTTCGCCGTCGACTACGAGGCGCGCATCGATCACCACGCGGTGCGGGCCCGGCGCATCGAAGGTACCTGCGCGGCGATGGCAGAGGCGGGCCTCGACGCCCTGCTCGTGTGGAAGTACGAGAACGTCAGGTTTCTTTCCGGGCTGCGCGCACAGATCATCTCGGACAAGAGCGCGCTCCTCAACGGGTGCCTGCTGACCGCCGGCGGTGACATCGTCTTGTTTCTCTCGGGTGGCGAGGTGGACAGAGCGCGCAGGATCATGACCTGGATCGACGAGATTCACGCCATCCCGATCATGGAGGCACGAGGTCTCATCTTCGGAGCATTCGAGCACACCATCGCTCCTGCTTTCGAGGCCCATGGGCTCTCTGGGGCGCGACTCGGAGTGGACGAGCTCGCCTTCGCACAGCTCCAGGCGTTCGGAAACTCGCTTCCCTCGGTCGAGTTGCACGACGGCGACGCGGTGATGCAGTCGGTCCGCCAGGTGAAATCCGAAGCCGATATCGCGGTGATGCAGGAGGCCGGAGCGATAGCGGAGGCCGTTACCGAGGCTGCGATAGACGCGGTCCGTCCCGGCGTGCGCGAGGTCGACGTGGTCGCGGAAGCGATGCACGCGCTGTACCGGCTCGGCGGCGAGGTGCCCCACGTGGCAACGCCCTTCGTCGCATCGGGAGAGCACATGAGTCCTCCCAACCGGTTCGCCACCGACAAGATCATTCGCAACGGCGATCTAGTCTTCATCGACATCGGCGCGGGCTTCAACGGGCACTACGCGGACCTGGGACGCACCATCATTTGCGGAGAGCCGAGCGTTCGCCAGCAGGAGATCTACACGGCCGTCTATCACGCACTGCGTGCGGGGACCAAAGCCATGAGGGCCGGAAACACGAACGACGACGTTGCCGGCGCCATTATCGAAGAGGGCGCGCGCCGCGGCTTCGGGCAGAACTTCCTTTCGCTCTTCATCGGGCACGGCGTGGGGATGGGTTCCAACGAACCGCCGTATGTTGGCGAGGCGCTGCCCGGCGCGGAGACGGTCGAGCTTCGGCGCAACATGACGATGGCGCTCGAGCCATTGATCTGGGTGACGGGCGTCACCGGGGGAGGCGGCGTGCGACTGGAGGACACCATCGCGGTGGGGGAGTCGGGCGGGATCCCGCTCACTCGCACGAAGTTCGACGAACGACTGCTGCTCGACTAAGCGCTCGACGATCGGAGGAGTCATGGCGGAACTCGAATTTCTCGTTCCCGAAGATGTTCCGGCACCTCGGGCCCCCTACTCGCACGCGGTCCGCATCGTCTCGGGCACGCAGGTCGTCCTGGCGGGGCAGGTGCCGATCGACGACGATGGGGCGACGGTCGGCCTCGGTGACATCGAGGCGCAGACGCGCCGCGTGATGCGGAACATCGAAGGAGTGCTGCGCGGGGCGGGCGCCACCTTCGCCAATGTCGTGAAGTACACGGTTTACATCGTGGGCCGCGACAACGCTGCTCGTTTCCGCGAGGTGCGTGCGGGGCTCTGGCCGGAGATCCATCCGGATGGCCGCTACCCGACCTCGACGCTGCTGGTCATCGACCAGCTCGCGTCCGAGGAGTTCCTCGTAGAGATCGAAGCCGGCGCGGTCGTCTGACCCCCAAGCGTCCTACCCAGAAAGCTCAAAGAAACTTCTCCAAGACCCCGAATCGTGCCAAAAAGAAAGCAACCTTGTCACACCCCATCGTCATGATGGAAACATGGAATTCAGTCACGCCGACGAGGCAGTCGCACAGCTCGAAAAGGCCAACGCAAATCTCGAGCCCGAGTTGCTGAGCCTGGCCGCAGCCCGGCAGCAACTCGAGACTTATGCGCGCGCTCAGAGATTGGCTGCCTTCGGAGTGGCCGCCCTGGCCCGCAGGATCGACGACGCCTCCGAGATCGCCCGGACCACCGGGAGCTCCACCGGCAGAGCCAAGGACACCATCGCCACCGGCAAGGTGCTCAGTGGCTCCGCCCCGTTGGCAGACGCGCTCCAGCACGGCGAGGTGTCCCTGGAGCAGGCGACCGAGATCGCCAGGGCCGAGGAATCCGCTCCCGGTTGCGCGACCGAGTTGCTTAAGGTGGCCGAGGAAGAGTCCTTCCACGTGCTCAGGGAGAAAGCCCGCAAGACCAAGCTCGAGGCCGAACAGCACCGGGGTCTGGCGCAGCGTCAGCACCAGGCCCGGCGCGCCCGCAGCTATTCAGACGAGCTCGGCATGGTGCACCTCCACATGGAGCTCGAGCCCCACATTGGTTCGCCGATCGTGGCGCGCGCCGAAGCCGAGGCACAAAGACTCGGCCGCAAGGCCAAGGCCGCGGGCATGAAAGAGCCCTTCGAGCGTCATCTCGCCGACGCCTACGCGGCCCTGCTGTCGGGCTCCGGCAAAGGCCGCGCCAAGCGGCCCGAGCTTGTGATCCTGGTGAGCCACGAGGTGACCAAGCGGGGCTGGGCCGACGTGCGTGAGGGCGAGTTGTGCAAGATCCCGGGGGTGGGCCCGGTGGCACCGCAGGTCGCCAGAGAGATCGCCCAAGACGCCTTCTTGAACGGCGTGTTCTTCGACGGAGTCGACCTGCGCAACTTCAAGCGCTGGTCGCGCGCTCCCTCGGTCGAGGTGCGCACGGCCCTGGAGTTGGGTGAGCCCCCCGAGTTCGACGGCGTCTGTTGCGTCGACTGTGGCAATCGCTTACGGCCCGAGTTCGATCACGTCGAGCCGCGCGTCGCTCTCGGTCCCACCTCCCACGGCAACCTCAAACCGCGTTGCTATCGCTGCCACCAGGCCAAGACCGATCGGGATCGGCGTTCCGGCAAGCTCAAGCCGGCTGAGCCCTGACTCACGGGACTGGGCTCTAGCCGATGCGCTCGAGGATTTCGATGTTGCGGGCGCCGTCGATACCGGTGGCGTAAACGACGTCCTCTCCCGCGGCAGCGGCTTCGATCGCGTCGACCTGCGCGGCCCACAGAGAGGGGGGCCGCTCGCCGGTGATGTCTCGCTCTCCGTCGGCTGTGATGAGAGTGACGGTGCCAGCCCCGGCCGGGTTCGTGTCAAGCGCCACGAGCGCGCCCTTGGTGCCGTGTATCTCGACCCGCGTCGCCATCCTCCAGACGTTCACCGTCGCGGTGAGGGTGGCAAGAACCCCCGACTCGAAGCGCAGGGACGCGGCCGCAACGTCTTCGGTCTCGAAACCGAGCTGGTGACCCGTAAGGCCATGAGCGTCCACGACCTCTCCGAGGAGCATGCGCAGGAGGTCGAGATGGTGGGTTCCGATGTCGGCCAGCGCGCCCCAGCGCGCCTCGGCGCGATGCTGGCGCCACTCCGGTGGAGGGCCATCCCGATGGACCCCGTAGTAAGAGCGCGCCGCGGTTACATCGCCGATGGCGCCACCCGCGATGAGCTTCTTCATCGCCTGATGGCCGGGTACGCAGCGTCCCTGGTAGCCGGTGGCGAGCACGACCCCCGACCGGGTAGCCGTCTCGACCAGTTCCCACGCCTCGGCCGCCGCGGCGGCGAGTGGCTTCTCCAGCAGCACGTGTTTTCCGGCCTTCAGCGCGGCCATGCCGTGGGGGTGGTGCAGGAAGGTGGGGGACGTAACCCATACCGCGTCGAGCCCCGGCGCAGCCAGAAACTCATCCAGGATGGTGGCCGCAACCTCGACGCCGTGCTCGCGAGCGAACTCCCCCGTGCGTTCGGGGTCCCGGCCCAGAACGGCGACCAGCTCGCCCCGCTTGGACGCCTTGACCCCAGGGGCCGCGGCCCAGGCGGCGTAGCCGCGCGTTCCAATGATTCCCCAGTTCACGACGATCTCCCTCCGCTCGGCGAGCGGATCATCTAGACCCCGACTCCCAGGTAACGCCGTTTGACGTCCTCGCTGCCATCCAGTTCCTCAGGGCCGCCGGCAAAGACGACCCGGCCGTTCTCCATCACGTAAAGGATGTCCGCGAGTTTGAGGGCCAGCGAGTAGTTCTGCTCGACGAGCAGCATAGACAGCGACGATCGTTTCA
>JBOGWV010000056.1:0-21694 GCA_050693975.1 Actinomycetota bacterium | reverse complement strand
TCTGGAGGACCGGGCAGCCCCCGGTGAGCAGTGTTGATGGTCGGGTCCTACGCGACCCGGAGCCGTGAACCAGGTCAGGCCCGGAAGGGAGCAGCCTTAAGCGGTGTCCCGGGTGCGCCGTCAGGACTGCCCGGCCGGAGCCAGCTACCAGGCCAGCGCCGGCCACTCAGAGGTCCAGGACGAACTGCACGGCCCTCTTCTTTCTGCTACAGGTTTCCCGCGCTCGCCGAGGCAAGCGCTCCCTCGTCCAGAGATTGCGGCCCTCCTTGTCTGCTGGAGGTTTCCCGCGCTCGCCGAGGCGACCGCTCCACGTTCCAGAGATTGCGGCCCTCCGGTCCTGTTTTCGCGGGCATGACGACCCAGGCTCATCTCAGCCCCCGACTACTATGGCCCGATGGCGTACGTCTCCCTCTACCGCAAATACCGACCGCAGACCTTTTCGGAGATCCTGGGGCAGGAGCACGTTTCGTCCACCCTGGCCAACGCCATCACCGAGGACCGAGTCGCGCACGCATATCTCTTCACCGGCCCCCGCGGGACGGGCAAGACCTCGACCGCGCGGATCCTCGCCAAGGCGCTGAATTGCGAGAAGGGCCCCACACCGGAGCCGTGCGGCAAGTGCAATTCGTGTGTGGCCATAGCCGAGGGTTCGTCGATCGACGTCCTCGAGATGGACGCGGCGAGTCACTCCGGCGTGGACGAGACCCGCGAGATCCTCGCCGGCGTGTCGCTGGCAACGGCGGGGGGACGCAAGAAGGTCTACGTCATCGACGAGGTCCACATGCTCACGACGCAGTCGTTCAACGCGCTGCTGAAGACGCTCGAGGAGCCTCCGGATCACGTCATCTTCGTGCTGGCCACGACGGAAGCGCACAAGGTGCTCCCGACGATCGTGTCTCGCACCCAGCGTTTCGACTTCCGGCGGATGCCGATGTCCTCTCTTGTCGAGCTACTTACCGACGTGACCAAGCAAGAGGGCATCGATATCGACCCCGAGGCAATCGAGGTGATCGCTCGCCATTCTGACGGCGGAGCACGTGACGCGCTCTCGGCCCTCGATCAACTCCGAAGCATCGATGGGCACATCACTGTCGAACATGCCGAGCGTCAGCTTGGGGAGCGCGACGAGGACGAGTTTCTGCAGCTCTTCGATGCCGTTGCAACGGCGGATGTCGGATCGGTGTTCACCACCCTCGACTCGATGATCGTTCAGGGTGCGGACGTCCGACAGGTGGCCATCGGCACGCTTCAGCACGCCAGGGCCCTGCTGCTTCTCAAGACTGCGCCGCAGGCAGAGAACCTCTTGAACATGCAGGAGGAGGATCGACCCAAGCTAGCGGCGCAGTCCGAACAATTCCGCATCGGCGGGCTGCTCCGTTTGCTGGATCTCGTGGGCAAGTCCATCACCGAGATGCGCAACGCCCCCAACCACCGGCTGTTTCTCGAGGTCGCGCTGGCGCGGGCGACCTCGCCCGAGACCGACTCGACCCCCGATGGCTTGCTCGGCCGGATCGAGCGTCTCGAACGGCGAATCGGCCTCGAGGGGGCAGAAGGCCCGGTGATCGACACCGCCCCCGCAATTCCGGAGCCACAGGTGCGCGCGGCTACGGCTTCCTCTCGCCCGGACCCCGAACCCGAACCCGAACCACAACCGGAGGAGGTCCCCGCTTCGCCGGTTCCCGCAACGTCCGCGCCCCAGCCGTCGTCGTCGACGGATCATCTGGGGCTCGGTCATGTCAAAGACGCATGGTCGGCCACGATGAAAGAGGTCGCGCAGCGAAGCAAACGCGTGCATGCGTTCCTTAATCCCTCGAGGCCGGTGTCTTTAGATGACGAGGGCTTGGTGGTCGAGGTCCAGTCGGGCTTTCACGCCACCCAGATGGCGGGCGAGGGCAACCGTTCCGTACTCGTCGATGCGATTCAGGCGGCGCTGGGTATCAAGCCCAAACTGCTGTTTGCGGAACGTGGGGCTCGGCCCGTGGGCGGCGACGCCGGTGGGGAGGCAGAAGACGAAGCAAGAGACGAAGCTCCTACCCCTTCCCCTCGACAGGACAACCCCGGCTCCTACGCCGATGCGGCGGAAGCTGAAGACGTGCATCACGATCCGGTGGAGCTGGTCAAGAAGGACCTGCGAGCCGAGGTAGTTCGGGAGATCGACGAATAGCTGCACTCAGGCAGGAGGGAACGAGCACTTGGGCAAGGACATGCAGCGCATGATGAAGCAGGCTCAGAAGATGGCCGCCGACATGGCCAAGGCGCAAGAGGCGCTGGCCGAGATCGAGGTCGAGGGCAGCGCGGGTGGTGGGGCCGTCAAGGTCGTGGCCACGGGCGACCAACAGGTGGTCTCGGTGACGGTGAGCGAAGGCATCTTTGAAGGCGAGCCCGATGCAGATGACCTCGAGATGCTGGGCGACACCGTGACTGCTGCGGTCAACGACGCGCTAGACAAGGCGCGAGAGGCGCAGGCCCAAGCCATGGGCCCGCTCGCCGGTGGTCTCGGGGGGCTCGGCCTCCCGGGCATGTAGGGCCGGAGGCCGCACTTGTTTGCAGGCCCTCTCCAGAGGCTCATCGACGAGCTTGCGAAGTTGCCGGGTATCGGCCCGAAGAGCGCTCAGCGGGTGGCGTTCTACATACTCAAGATCCCGCCGATCGAGGCGCGCGCCCTGACCGACGCCGTCGTCGAGGTGAAGGAAAAGGTGCGCCTCTGCGACCGCTGCTTCAACGTGTCGGACCGGGATCTGTGCGAGATCTGCCGAGACCCTCGACGCGACTCCAGCGTCGTCTGTGTCGTCCAGGAACCTCCGGACATCATCGCGGTCGAACGCACGCGCGAGTTTCGCGGCCTGTACCACGTGCTGCAGGGGGCGATCAGCCCGATCGAGGGGATCGGTACCGAGGATCTTCGTATAAAGGAGCTGCTCGCTCGAATCCACCGTCCTGCGGAGGGAGACGCGAGGCTCGCCGAGGGCATCGTGTCCACCAACCCGAACACCGAGGGCGACGCGACCGCGATGTACCTCGATCGCCTTCTGTCTCCGCTCGGGGTCCAGGTCACGCGCCTCGCCAGTGGGCTCCCGGTGGGAGGAGACCTCGAGTACGCGGACGAGGTGACCCTGGGCCGCGCCCTGGGCGGCCGCCGCCGCATGAGCCCCTAACCGGCCCTTCACCCCCCCGGCTTTTCTTTGTGCCGTTTGCGCGCTGGAGCGGGAGCTCCCGCGCTCAGAACGGGCTACTTTGGTTGGATGGGGTTGATCGTTCAGAAGTATGGCGGGACTTCGGTCGGCGATGCCGAGCGGATTAGGAGCGTGGCCGAGCGCATCGTGTCGACGGCGCGCGCCGGCAATCAGGTCTGTGTGGTGGTCTCGGCCATGGGCCACAGCACCGACGAGCTCGTGAGTCTGGCGGCCCAGGTCTCCGACGATCCGAACCCGCGCGAGATGGACATGCTGCTCACCGCCGGGGAGCGTATTTCGATGGCGCTGCTGTCGATGGTCATCTCGGATCTCGGGTACGAGTCGATCAGCTTCACCGGGTCGCAGGCCGGCATCGTTACGGATACGACGCACGGTAGGGCGCGCATCCTCGAGGTGAAGGGCGACCGCGTGCGTCAAGCGCTGTCGGGTAAGAAGATTGCGATTGTCGCGGGATTCCAGGGTGTTTCCACCGAATACGACGTCACCACGCTGGGGCGAGGTGGCTCCGACACCACCGCCGTGGCCCTGGCCGCAGCCCTCGGGGCCGATGCATGCGAGATCTACACGGACGTCGACGGCGTCTATACCGCGGACCCCCGCATCGTGCCGACGGCGCGCAAGCTCCACGCGGTGTCCTACGAGGAGATGCTCGAGCTGGCCGCGAGTGGAGCAGGAGTACTGATGCTTCGAGCGGTGGAATACGCCCGTAACTACGGAGTTGTGCTGCACGTGCGCTCCTCATTCGATTACGAGGATGGCACCTGGGTCACAGAGGAGGACGAACGCATGGAGCGAGCGATCATTTCCGGGATCGCGCACGACACGTCCGAGGCGAAGGTCGTCATTCAGAACGTGCCCGACACGCCGGGTATCGCGGCACGCGTATTTCGCCCCCTCGCCGACGAGGGAATCAACATCGACATGATCGTGCAGAACGTCGCCGAGGATGGCAGGACCGACATCTCCTTCACGATGCCCACCAACGACCTGCGAAGAGCGCGGCCGGTTCTCGATGAGATCGTCGGGTCGGTGGGCGCCGAAGGTATCGCGACCGATCCCGACATCGCCAAGGTGTCGCTCATCGGTGCCGGAATGAAGTCACATCCTGGGGTTGCTGCGGACATGTTCGACGCGATCGCCGACGCGGGTATCAACATCGAGATCATCTCTACGTCGTCTATCCGGGTGTCGTGCGTCGTGCGAAAGTTTGAAGTCGAACGCGCAGTCAGGGCGGTTCACGACAGATTCGATCTTACGAAGGAGGCGGTCATCAGGGAAGAACATCCGGCCACCGCCACCGGGCAACTCAAAGCGATCAAGGAGTAACGAGTGAGAGCGGTTCTGGTCGGCGCCACGGGCGCCGTGGGTACCGAGATTCTGAAGATCCTCGAGTCGCGCGACTATGGCATCCACGAGGTCATCCCTGTGGCGTCGCCGCGTTCGGTGGGTCGCAAACTCAGCTTTCGGTCAGCAGAGATCGAGGTGCGCGCGCTCGAGGCAGGGGTCTTCGACGGCGCCGACGTTGCGTTGTTCGACGTCGCCGACGAGTTGAGCGCGCAGTGGGCTCCCATCGCCGCCGAACGGGGTGCGGTCGTGGTCGACAATTCGGCGGCCTTTCGCATGGACGACGACGTTCCTCTCGTCGTGCCCGAGATCAACCCCGAGCAGGCTGCGAACCGTCCGAGGGGAATCATCGCCAGCCCCAACTGCTCGACCCTCGCCATGGTGGTGCCGCTCATGCCGCTACACAGGGAATGGACGGTCAACCGTTTGGTGTTGTCGACCTATCAGGCGGTGAGCGGCTCTGGTCAACCCGGAACGGAAGAGCTGGTCGAGCAGACGCAGCTCGTCGCCAAGGATCCCGATGCGGTGCGCGAGGGTCGCGCCGGAGACATCCTCAAGGGAGGCGAGACGTTCGTACACCCGATCGCTCTGAACGTCATTCCGAAATGTGGCTCGGTGAGAGAACACGGTTATACGAGCGAAGAGCTCAAGCTCTGCTATGAGACACGCAAAATCATGGGCATCCCCAATCTGAAGGCGACGGCAACCTGCGTGCGCGTGCCCGTCGTCGCCGGTCACGGGGTCGCGGTGCACGCGGAGTTCGATCGTGGGGTGTCGGTGGAGCGGGCTCGTGAGCTTCTCGAGGCGGCACCCGGGGTCGAGCTTGCGGACGAGGTAGAGAACCACGACTATCCGACACCACTGCAGGCTGCGAACCAGGATCCCTGTTACGTGGGTCGGATCCGGAAGGACCTCTTCGACGAGAGGGCACTCGAGTTCTTCTCCGTCGCCGACAACCTGCGCAAGGGAGCTGCACTCAACACCGTGCAGGTAGCGGAACTTCTTACCCGGGGCTAATTGCCAGCGACCTCGTCGCGGGGCGCTCCGAGCACCGCGCTCAAGCGATCGGGGTAGTCGGTGACGAGGCCGTCAACCCCGGCGTCGAGCAGGCGTCTCATCTCGCTGGAATCGTTCACGGCCCAGGTCCACACGTAGAGGTGCTCGGTGTGAGCGGCCTCGACGAGCTCGCCGGTGACCTGCGTGTAGTGCGGACCGATCCCCCTCGCGTATCTGCGGACCTGCTGCAGGCGGCCGTGGATCTCGGTCGGACTCTCGTGCTCATAGAACAGTTGGACGAGCTCGATGGCGGGAGCCAGAGAATGAAGCCGCTGAGGGCTGACGGGAGACAGCGACATGATCACGGTTCTCCCGCCCTCACCCAAGAGTCCGTAGTCGGCGAGGGTACGCAGCACTCTCCACTCGATGCCGTTGTTGACGTCGTCGCGACTCTTCAGCTCGATGGCGAACTTGGCCAGATGTCTGTAGCGCTCGAGCACTCCCGCGAGCGTGAGTACGGGCTGCCCGACGAAGTCTGGATGTGCGCTCGCCGGGTGGGCCTCATTGAACCAACTTCCCGCGTCGGCTCCGGCCAACTGTGCATGCGTGAGGTTCGAGATCATGTCGTGATCGGGGAGGCCGCGAATCGTTCGTAGAGAGGTGAGGTCGTGGATCACGACGGGTACTCCGTCGGAGGTCAGCTGAACGTCGAACTCGAGATACTCCGCCCCCAGTTCGACGGCCTTGTCAAACGCGGCAACGGTGTGCTCGGGTGCGTGCCCGGATGCGCCGCGATGAGCGATGCGCGCAGTCGAGGCGGAGGCGAGCTCGGAGCCCGGCCGCCGTGGCGTTTCCGCGATGGTGGCCTCCCCTCCGAACGTGCTCATCGTCCAAATTGTCGTGCGGTCATATGAACGATACGCGACGTCTCGCGATACAAGAGGGAACAAAAGCGGGCTGCGAGGATCCGTCTAGGCCGGTGACGGAGTGAGTTCCTCGAGGAGCTGAGTCACTCGCACGTCGATGTCGTCCCGGATCGCTCTTACTACCTCCATGGGTTTTCCCGCGGGGTCCTCGAGCTCCCAGTCCTCGTAGCGTTTGCCTGGATACACGGGGCAAGCGTCGCCACAACCCATCGTGATGACCACGTCGGCGGTCCTCACCGCCTCGTCGGTGAGAGGTTTGGGGAACTTGAGAGAGAGGTCGATGTCGACCTCGCCCATCGCGGCGCGGACGTTCTCGTGGATCTCGTCGGCCGGCGTGCTTCCCGCCGATCGAACCTGCACCCGCCCCCCGGCGCGCTTGTCGAGAAGGGCCGCCGCCATCTGAGAGCGCCCTGCATTGTGGACGCAGACGAACAGCACCTCGGGGTTTTTCTTCACTAATGCTCCGGGTCGATTGAGCGGACGGCGACCAGGCTAGTCGCGGCATGTGAACGCGCCGCGAATGCAAGGGCTTACGGCTTGATGGTGACCGGTGTGCCCAATCTCAGCACCGGCTTGAGGCGATCCAGAGCGCGCTCGCTTACGCGAAGGCAGCCCGCACTCGCTGGTGTTCCGATGGAGGCCGGGTCGTTCGTCCCGTGTATCGCCAGCTGGTCACCACCTGACCATCCCGCCGGCAGTTCCGGTTGGATTCCGGACAGGCCGAACGCGTAGGAACCGAAGGAACCACCTGGCGTAGCCGCGACGAGATCGGTAACGAAGTAACGGCCTGGAGGTGTGGGGGAGGTTGGGACGCCGGTTGCCGCCGAAAAGCTCATGACGATCTTGTTCAATCGCAAGACGGTAACCAGGTGGCGCGAGAGATCGATGCGGACTCGGTATCGGGTGTGACTCAGGTCGAGTCCGGCAATACGTATCCACCCCGTGGCCGAGGTGCCGCTGTAGGGCACGGCCACTTTTCCGTAACGCCCGTTTGAGCTTCGTTCCTGAATCCATGCGGTGTGGGGCTCGCCGTAGTAGCGCGACCCGGCGGGCATGCGACCGATGACCTTGCCGTTGCCGGGCCGCGCCGTAATGGGGAGATCCCGACGGATACCCGCCAGCAGAGCCGGCCGGGGCGCCATTCGCTCGTCCTGGGTCTCTGAAGCGCGCTGCCATTTCTGGAAACTACGGACCTCGGCTTGGAAGGGGCCGACCTCGACCGGGAGGGAATGGTCCACCGCTTGGAAGGAGGCGACCGGCTCTGTCTGAGGGACCTGTGACGCGCTTAGGGCGATCCCGCCCAGGAGCGCCACTATCAGCAAGATCGAGCATGCGGCCAAGGGCGGGCTGAGCAGATTTCGATTTGTCTTCACGCCCGTGGCATCGGCAGGCCACAGGGTCTCTCTTGAATCGCGGCACCGATTCTCGAGAGTTCGTGGGACTCTCTGGACTGGATCTCACCTCGGTCAGAAGGACTCGAATCCGGAAGCGACACCTCTACCCAGGGCATGGCCGGAGCAACCATGGGCCGAGTGCGGCGGCCGGGCTTGTCGGCGCGTGGCAGCCGACGATCACGTCACACGTGCACCCGGAGGGAGAAAGTCGGCAGTCGTCGACTACTTCCTCAAGATCGACGGTATTCGCGGCAAAAGTAAGGACGCCAAGCACAAGGGAGAAGTCGACTTCTCCAAGATTCAAGTGGAGTACAGGAGACGAAGCCGACGGCACCTTGAGCAAAGCCAAACAGCTCTTGTGGTCGGGAAGGCGGGACTTGAACCCGCGACCTCAGCGTCCCGAACGCTGCGCGCTACCAAGCTGCGCCACTTCCCGTGGTTTCGGCGGCTACATGGACAACCGTGCCCGCCGAAGGCAAAGTTTCGCACATTCGGCCGGGCTCTGGTGAGACCGGTCTGGGCGGCAGATCACCCCACAAATCCCTTCACATTCAATTCATGAACAGGATGCCGGTCGGCAACGCGCCGTGGCTAGCGTTCGCGTGACTGAGGGCCACCGCCGCTTGGGGGCCCGCCCCTAGAACCGCACAGATGCGGCTCCGTACAAGGAGGACAAGCCCGTATGACGAGAGTGACCGGGAAGCCCTTCCGCCTCCTGTTCCTCGCATTGGTATTGACGCTTGTCGCGGCCGCCTGTGGCGGCGGAGGCGAACAGATCGGCGCCTCGTCCAGCGATGGTGGAAGCGGAGGTGACGGCGCGTCGGGCACCATCGCCGTTTCGGGATCGTCGACCGTGGAGCCGATCAGCTCGCTGAACGCCGAGAAGTTTCAGAGCGAGAACCCCGACGTCTCGATCTCGGTCGACGGACCGGGGACCGGCGATGGGTTCCAGCTGTTCTGCGAGGGGAGTACCGACATCTCCGATGCCTCGCGTCCGATCGAGCAAGAGGAGATCGACCTGTGTGAAGAAAACGGCATCGAGTTCGTTGAGCTGAAGGTCGCGTTTGACGGCATCACCGTGATGACCAGCTCGGCTAACGAGGAGGTCACGTGCGTCGACTTCCTCGACCTCTACGCTCTGCTCGGCCCCGAATCCGAGGGTTTCGAGAGCTGGAGCGATGCGGACCAGCTCGCGGGCGAGGTCAAGGCTCCCAACGCGCCCTACCCGGACGCCCCGCTCGAGGTCACCGGCCCGGGTGAGGAGTCGGGTACCTACGACTCGTTTGCCGAGATCGTTACCGAGGGGATCGCCGTGGACGAGCGCGACCAGTCGGAGGACGGGCCCTTCCTTCGCACCGACTACCAGTCCTCGCCGAACGACAACGTGATCATCCAGGGCATCTCGGGTTCGGATTCATCGCTCGGTTGGGTCGGCTTTGCCTTCGCCGAGGAGGCCGGAGACACGATCAAGGAGCTCGAAGTTTCGAACGAGGCCCAGGGCCAGGACTGCGTGGCGCCCAGCGCCGAGACGATCGCCGACGGCTCCTACCCCATCAGCCGTGGGCTCTACATCTACGTCAACAAGGCCAAGGCCACCGACAACGAGGCGGTTAGCTCATACGTGGACTACTACCTCGGAGACGATGGCCTTGCATCGGTCGGTGAGGTCGGCTACGTAGACCTTCCCGAGGACCAGATCTCCGAGACTCAGGGTGTTTGGGAGTCGATGGAGACAGGCACCCGCGAAGGCTAGGGGAACGCAGCCGGGCATGACAGATGGTCAGATGGGCATGACAGGGGATCTCTCGGGAAGCGTGAAACGACGGCGCAAGGAAGCCGTCGTCAAGAACCTGTTCCGATTCACCGCGATCGTCTCGATAGTCATCAGCGCGTTGATCGTCGGCTCACTTCTTGGGCGAGCCGTTTCCTTTCTCACGGAGATCGACCTCGCCACGCTGTGGGGGACCGGATGGTTTCCCCGGCAGGATCGATTCGACATCAAGACCATCGTGGCGGGAACGATGCTGATCAGCATTATCGCCATGCTGGTAGCTGCGCCGCTGGGCCTGGGTGCGGCTATCTATCTGTCCGAGTACGCCAACCCGCGTCTGCGGCGCCTGCTAAAACCCATCCTTGAGATCCTCGCGAGCATCCCGAGTGTCGTACTTGGATTCTTCGCTCTCAGCTTCATCAGTCCGGAGATCGTGAAACGTCTCTTCGAGACCAGTCTCTTCAACGGTCTCGCAGCCGGAATCGCAGTCGGCGTACTTGTGACTCCGCTCGTCGCCTCGATTGCAGAAGACGCGCTTCGCTCCGTTCCGATGGCCCTGAGGGAGGCGTCCTACGGACTCGGCGCACGAAAGCTAACCACCGTCTCCAAAGTCGTCATCCCGGCCGCCGTGTCGGGCATCGTCGCCTCCTTCATCATCGGGATCTCGCGCGCCATCGGCGAAACGATGGTTGTCGCGATCGTGGCGGGCGCCACCGGTGGGTCGAATTTCACGGTCAATCCACTGGAGCAGATCCAGACGATGACGGGAGCCATGGCCGCGCTGGCAACGGGTGGCGACCAGGTCAAGGGAAGCGTGAGTGCGGTCAACAGCCTGTATTTCGTGGGCACGCTGCTGTTCCTCATGACCCTCGTACTCAACGTCTTAAGTGAGCGCTTCGTGCGAAAGGTGAGGAGGAGGTACTGATGAGCACCAGGACCCCTTCGCTAACTCCTTCCGAGGTGGTTCTTGAGAACCTTAAGGGTAAGCGCTTCGACGGCAAGAACCTAATCTTCGAGATCCTGTTGCTGTTGGCGCTGCTGATCTCGTTGCTGTTCCTTGTCGTCTTGCTGTTTCAGGTCTTTCAGACCGGACTAACCGTCTTTCAAGAGCGCGGAGTGGACTTCCTCAAAAAGCCGCTGTCCTCGCTGCCGGAGCGGGCAGGAGTCTGGCAGGGGATCTACGGCTCGGTGATGATGATGGCCTTCGTCGTGCTGCTTGCGTTCCCCTTCGGCATCGGAGCCGCCGTTTACCTCGAGGAGTACGCGCCCGACACGCGCTTCACCCGGTTCATCAACATCAACATCCGGAACCTCGCTGGTGTGCCCTCCATCGTCTACGGGCTCCTCGGGTTCGCGATTTTCGTTCAGGCCTTGTTCCAGTTGACCGGAGGAAGCAGCATCATCTCGGGTGGGGTAACTCTGGCAATCCTCGTTCTTCCCATCGTGATCATCACCTCGGCGGAAGCCATCAGGGCCGTGCCTCAGGCGATTCGCGAGGCCGGCTACGGTGTCGGTGCAACGAAGTGGGAGGTCGTGCGCAGTCTGGTGCTGCCGTCGGCGGCTCCCGGGATCCTGACCGGAACCGTGTTGTCGCTATCCCGAGCCCTGGGAGAGACCGCTCCTCTGATCCTGGTCGGGGCGGTGACCGGATTCTTAGCGACCGGCGACCAGAGTCTCACCGAGGCGCTGCAGGGCCGCTTTACCGCTCTGCCCATGATCATCTTCAACTGGGCGAGACAGCCGAACGCCGACTTCCAAGCTTTGACGAGCGCGGCGATCATCGTCCTGCTCGTCGTGATCCTGGCCGCCAACGCGGTCGCGATTTTGCTCCGCAACCGATATGAGCGAAAGTGGTGAGGTTCAAGAGATGCCGACCACGCAGGGACAGATAAGGGTGATCGATCCCCGAATGGACCGCCGAGTGAGTGTCGAAGTGCAGGAACATGCTCCGCGCACATCCGGCGAGGTGGTCTTCGACATCGCCAATCTCTCCGTCTACTACGGCAGTTTTCGCGCTGTGAGAGACGTTTCGCTGCAGGTGTACAAGAAAGAGATAGCGGCGCTAATCGGTCCATCGGGTTGCGGCAAGACGACGGTGCTGCGTTGCCTCAATCGCATGAATGATCTGATCGAGACGGCGCGCGTCGAGGGCAGCATCACCTATCACGGCATTGATCTATACGGGAAGAAGGTTGACCCGGTTGAGGTGCGTCGCCGCATCGGAATGGTGTTTCAGAAACCCAACCCGTTTCCGAAGTCGATCTACGACAACATCGCGTTCGGGCCCAAGCTGGCGGGCATCAAGGGGGACATGGACGAGATCGTCGAGCGTGCTCTAACCAAGGCCGCGCTGTGGGACGAGGTCAAGGACAGGCTCAGAGAATCGGCCATGGGTCTCTCGGGCGGCCAGCAGCAGAGGTTGTGCATCGCTCGGTGCATCGCCGTGCAACCCGACGTCATCCTGATGGACGAGCCGTGTTCGGCTCTCGACCCCATCGCCACGGGCCGAATCGAGGATCTCATGCAGGAGATCAAGAGTGACTATTCGATCGTTATCGTTACTCACAACATGCAGCAGGCTGCGCGCGTTAGCGACATGACCGCTTTCTTCACCGCAGAGGTGCACGAGGAGCAGGACCGTCGGACCGGCGTCCTGGTCGAACACGACAGAACCGAGCACATCTTCCAGACTCCTTCGGACGAGAGGACAGAGAATTACGTCACCGGGCGTTTTGGGTGATCCCAATCGGGATGACCCTCGGCCGATCCGAGCCGCTTTTGCTTTCGAACTCGAGCAGCTAAGGCTCCAGGTCGAGGTCATGGCTCTGCGCGTCGACGAGGCGTTGCAGCGGTCGACCACCGTTCTGCTCACCGGCGACCGCGACCTCGCCGAGACGGTCATCGAGGCAGATGACGATATCGACGACATGCTGGTGTCGCTCACCGGGCGCTGCTACGACCTTCTCGGCCGGCAGAACCCGATGGCATCAGATCTTCGCCTGGTGGTGTCCGTGATCCGCATTCTCGGAGACCTCGAACGGACCGGGGACCTCTGCCTTCGCATCGTGAAGCTCGCTCCCGAGCATCAACTGTTGAACAACAACGTCGAAACCTTCGGGATCTTGCGCGAGATGGCAATCGAGGCTCAAGAGTTGTTTCGCACCGCGCTACGGGCGTGGTCAACGCGCGATCTCCGTCTGGCCAGGACCCTCGAGGAGCGCGACGACGCCATGGACGCACACAACACGAGGTTGATGGAGGCCATCATGGCGATGGATGGTCCGGAGGCGGTGCCGCGCGCGGTAACGACTGTGCTTGCGGGTCGGGCACTCGAACGCATCGCCGATCACTCGGTCATGATCGGCGAGCGACTGCGCTACATGCTCACCGGTAACTCCGAATCCCTGTCGGCAGAGATCCGGCCGGCCAAGCGGGAAAACGGAGACTAGGGCCCTAGGGGACGAACTTGTAGCCGAGCCCCCGGATCGTCACGAGATGGGCGGGAGCGTGGGGGTCGGGCTCACATTTCGCTCGCAGCCGCTTGATGTGGACGTCAAGCGTGCGCGTGTCGCCGAAGTAGTCGGCCCCCCAGATGCGATCGATCAAGGTGTCGCGCGTCAGGACGCGACCTGAGTTCTCCATCAACAACTCGAGCAACTCGAACTCCTTGCGCGGTAGATGGACCTCATCGCCTCGCACCGTGACCTCGAAGCGATCGGGATCGAGCCTGATCCCGCCACCCTCCAGGACTCCATCCGCGCCGGTGCCCTCGTTGTTGCTCCGGCGCAATACCGCCTTGATCCTGGCCAGGAGCTCGCGCGAGCTGAAGGGTTTGGTGACGTAGTCGTCTGCACCCAACTCGAGTCCGAGCACCTTGTCGATCTCGGTATCGCGCGCGGTCAGCATGATGATGGGCACCGACGACGCCCGCCTGATCTCCTTGCAGATGTCCTCTCCCGCCATTCCGGGCAGCATGAGGTCCAGCAACACGAGGTCGGCGCCCGCGGTCTTAAAGCGTTCGAGCCCGACCGAGCCGTCGGTGTAGCGGTCGACGTCGAATCCCTCGCGCTGCAACTGGTACTCGAGTGCCTCGCCGAAGCCCTCTTCGTCCTCGATCAACAGAATCTGTGGCAAACCCGCATCCTCCTCTTGGCCCGGCTTAGCCAGCCGTGCGTATTCGCTGCGACGGTGGTGAAACGGCTGGGATCCGTGCGGTGAAGATCGAGCCGCGGCCGAGCTCGCTGTCCAGCTGCACGTCGCCGCCGTGCAGCTCCGCCACGTGTTTTACGATGGCGAGCCCCAACCCGGTGCCGCCGCGATCGCGGGAGCGCGCTCGGTCGACCCTGTAGAAGCGCTCGAAGATCCTGGTCTGGGCCTCGAGCGGTATCCCCATTCCGTTGTCGCTGACCCGAATCACGGCTGCGTCCCCGTCGTGATAGACGCCGACCGACACCCGGCCGCCGCCGGCCGTGTAGCGCACCGCGTTTTCGACCAGGTTCCGAACCAGGACGATGATTTGGGACTCGTCTCCCTTCACCAAGACGCCGTCTTGGATCTCGACGTTGAACTCGATGTGCTTCGACTCGGCCTCCGCGGCCGAGTCTTCGACGACCTTGCGCGCTCCGGCGGACACGTCCACGGTCTCCTCGGGGACGTCGTCGGGATCCTCCAACCGCGAGAGATCCAGCAGGTCATCGATCAATCGACCGAGCCTCGCCGATTCGAACACCATGCGTTCGGCAAACCGATCGGCGGCCTCGGGGTCGTCGCGCACCGCCTGACGGAGCGCCTCTGCCAGGGTTTGCATGCTGGCGACAGGACTTTTTAGCTCATGGCTTGCGTGAGCGACGAACTCGGTGCGGATGCGCTGAGTCTTCAGTTGCTCGGTGACGTCCTGGATCACGACGACCACCCCTCCGTGGGCCTCGAGGGCCTCTGCCCGCACCCGCAGTGTTCTGCGTGACGGAAACCAGATCGACACGACCTCCTCGATGCCCTTGTCCATTTCGAGCGCCCGCCGTGCCACGCTTCTGACCTCGTCCGAAGACAACCTCGGTGGGAGGGAACCTACCGGAAACCCCAAGAGCTCCCTGGCCGCGGTGTTTGCGGCTACCGGTTGCATCAGGTCGTTCAGGATTACGAGACCCTCGGCCATCCGCTGGATGATGGCCCACTCGGTGCCCCGCGGGTCAAGCTCGCCCTTCGGCCTCGAGCCCCGGCTCGGCTTGGCCGTCGACCTGGGCGTTCCTTCAGACGCGACCCGAAGTGCCAGGATCACGCAGATTCCGGCGAGTACGACGCTAAGGGCGAGCCACGTAAAGTCGTTCATGTTGGGTTTGTTTCTCCTGCTCAGAGCATAGTTTGACCCCGCGGGCACGAATGGGACAGAGAGCGCGAAGTCATGCCGATTTCTCGGAGTGTTCTCCTGGGGTTAAGGATTCGACTCCTACGACCCACGGGTTACGGCACCAGATGGCGATCGGAGACACTTGATTGAAGGGTGCGATGGAACCGGAAGGCGAGATCAGGATCAATTTTCACGAGGAACTGGAGAGAGCCGAGGGCGGTCTCATGTCCGAGGGCACTCTGGTGCGAAGACAGCTCCATAGTGTTCTCGACGCTCTCGAACGGCGTGACGGTGATATCGCCGCCCAGGTCGTTGCCGAAGACGACCGCGTCGACGACGTCCACATCGCGACCGAAACCCGGATCATGAGCCTCCTGGCCCTCCAGGCTCCGGTCGCCACCGACCTTCGCCTCATCCGGGCGATCATGCATGCAAACTCACATCTAGAGCGTATGGGCGACCTTTGCGTAAACATGTCGAAGTTCGTCCTGGCAGGTCATTCGTATCCTCCCGATTCACCGATGGTCGACAGGCTGCGAGAGATGGGTGTGAGGTCGGGCGAGATGCTCGATATCGCGCTGGCGTCCTTCGCCGGGCGCGACCTCAGGTTGGCGGAGAGCCTCCCCGTGAAGGACAACGCCATCGACCGTCTCAACCGGGGAATGCTCGACGACCTCAAGCAGTACGTTGACGATGAGGCCAGCTTTGAATGGGCTACCAACATCGTGCTCGTGTCTCGTTACCTCGAACGATTCGCCGATCATGCCGTGGACATCGGCGAGCAGGTTTCCTACTTGGTCACGGGCGTTCTACGCGAGTTCGAAGACGCCTCGCACCCCGAGACCAGCCCGGACGACACCGACAGCCGCGAGGGCTAACGGTGCGGTCTCAGGCGGAGCAGGGTTGCTTCGGGTCGCGCGTTGAAGCGGATTGGGCTGAATCTTCCGTGGCCCAGGCCGGGGCTCACGTGCAGCCACGATTCCCCGACTCGATGAGCTCCCCCGGCAAGCGCCGTGGGCAGCGACGAGTTGGTCACCACGGCCCCCGCGAACGGGATGCGCACCTGACCTGCATGGGTGTGTCCGGCAAGAACGAGATCGAAGCCGGCGAGTGAGTACTCACTAACGACCTCCGGCGAATGCATCAACCCGATGGCGCATAGATCCTGCTCGCCTCTTTCGATGTGAGCGGTGCGCTGGCGATTCAGATAGGGATCGTCCACTCCTGCAAGCCGAATCCGGCCCTCCTCGTGAGTGACGAACTCTGTGCGATTGGTCAGCGGGCTCCACCCCTTGGCTTGCAGACCCTGCTCGAGCCGGTCGCTGTTCGCAGGCGGCGCGGTCAGCTTCTTGTTGCCGGTCCAGTACTTTCCGTAGTTCTGAAACTTGCTCTGGAAATAGTCATGACTCCCAAGCACGTAGAAGCGTCCAAGGCGCGCCTCGAGCCCCGCCAGCACCTCGATGATGAGATCGATACCCGAGTCGTCCTGTATGAGGTCGCCGGTGGCCAGCACCAGGTCGGGGGTCACGCCGAGCCGCTCGGGGAGCTCCGACAACCACCTCGCGCGCCTGCGATACCCACCTCCAAGGTGCGTGTCCGAGAGGTGGAGGACGTCGAGATGAGGGACGCCAGGGCGCACCTCGAGGTCACGGATGGCGAGGCGGTAGCGATGTGGCTCGAAGAGGGCGTAAGCAGCCAGGGCGCCCCCGGCACCCAGCCCTCCAAGCAGTGCCTTTCTCGCCCCCTGTCCCATGGCTTCGAGGATACTTGTGCTCGTGAGGCTGTCTTTGAGATGGAAGATCGTCGGCGGTTTCGGTCTTCTCCTGGTGCTCATCGGGCTACTCGGGTGGGTGACCTTGTCGCTGTTCTCGTCGCTGCGCGATGTGCAACGTCGCGTCTTCAACGACGCGGTGCCGGGCGTGGTGGCCGTCGACGAGATCGTCAGGTCGTACACGGCCCAGAACGGCGCGGTGCGCGGCTTTCTGGTTCAGGCCAACGAGATTCTTCTCGAGCAGTATCGAAGCGAAGTGGTCAACGTGAACGCCGTGCTCGAGGACAGCAGCGAGCTGTTCACGTCCGAACGGGAGCGCGAATTGATCGATGAGCTGAGCGAGGCGGGAACCTCGTTCCAGGAAGCGGTCGACAATCGCGTCGTGCCGCTTGCCGAAAGGGGCGAGCGAGCGAGCGCCCAGGCCTTGTTCAGCTCCGACGCAGCGCCGTTCATCCTGGAGATCGAAAGGCTTGGAACCGATCTGCGCAACCTCCAACGAGAGGTCGTGCTGCGCGCCGAACAAGACGTACAGACGCGCTCGAACCAGGCCCGTATCACGCTCGTGGCGGTAATCATCGGAGCTCTGGCGGCCGGCCTGGCGCTCACCATCCTGCTGCCTCGTCGCCTTTCGGCCAGCCTGTCCGAACTGGTCGAGGCAGCGCGCGCGATCGGCCGGGGCGACTTCGATCAACGAATAGACATCCGGTCGGGCGATGAGGTCGAGGAGCTCGGCCTCCGTTTCACCGAGATGCAGGCCGGGCTCAAACGCCTGCAACAGCTCGCGCTCCAGGACCGGGAGCTAGAGATCGCGGGAGCCATCCAGCGCAATCTCCTGCAGCGCAGCCTGCCCGCAACATCGACCATCAAGCTGGTTCCGACTCAGCGCCAGGCGAACCTGGTGGGCGGCGATTGGTACGACGTGGACGTTACCGGGTCTTCGGTCACGGTCGCCGTGGGGGACGCCTCAGGCAAAGGTATAGCGGCGGCGCTCATGGCCACCGTCGCCCTGTCCGTGTTGCGCGCGGAGCGCAGCCAGGGAGCCTCGGTTCGGCGCATCATCGAACGCGCCAACGAGGCGCTCAGGGAGGCAACCGAGCCGGAGTCGTTCACGACCCTCATCTACGCAACCGTCGACTTCCAGACCGGAGAGGCGAACTGGCTCAACATGGGCCACCCCTCACCTTTCATCCTCACCGCTCGCGAGGACGGCTCGGCCGACGCGGCCGGACCAGAGAGCCGGCGCGGCTACTTCCTCGAGGGGACCAGGAATCGGGCCCTTGGGTGGTTCGAGGAACCCGGCATGTCCGAGACGGTGGTGCAGCTTTCCCCCGGCGATCGCCTTATCTTCTATACGGATGGCTTTCTCGAGGCGAAGTCGCCCGAGGGCGCTATTTTCGGTGAGAATCGCTTCGCCGAGGCTCTGATCAGGCTCGCTCCGCTTGGTTCGGACGATCTCGGCGAGGAGCTGGTACGGGACGTGGAACGTTTCGCCGCAGGTAAGCTGGACGACGACCTCACAATGCTCGTCATCGAGTTTCAGGGCTCGCCGCTGTCAGACGACGCGGCTGATGATGAAGAACTAACGGGAGATGCACCTTGGCACAGCAGAAGGTAGAGATCGACATCCAGGACAAGGGGGATCATCAGGTCCTCGTGCCCGTCGGAGACCTGGACGTCTACACCGTCGGCTCTCTCCGGGATGCGCTCGGCAAGATGATCGAGGACGACACTCCGCGCGTGGTCGTAGACCTGGACGGAGTTCCGTTCATGGACTCGTCGGGCCTTGGCGCGTTGATGGGTGGTGTCCGGCGCCTGCGTGAGGCGGGCGGCGATCTTGCGATCGCATGCACCCGAGAGCAGCACCTCAAGCTCTTCACGATTACCGGCTTCGGCGAGGGCGTGTCGATCGCGCCGACCGTCGAGGAGGCCGCTAAGGGCTTTCGCGACTAGGTCATGTCTCAAAGTCAGGTTCGCGTGAGGCCTCCCCGGCAGTTCCCAGGCTGAGAGCAGGTTTCGTTAATGGCATGTCGTATCAGTGAGCTCGTGCTCGGTTGCCGCGACCCTGAGGTACTGGCGCGGTTCTGGTGCGAGGTCCTGGACTTCGTCGTGCTCGATCGCGAGGACGACGGCTCGCTGGAGATCGGGCCGCGCGAAGGGTTCGGCGGTCCGCAGCCGACGATCATCCTCAGTCGCAGGGATGAGCCGGAGCGGGGGAAATCCCGGCTGCACATCGACGTCAACGCCACCGACCGCGATCAAGACGCCGAGCTCGAACGCCTTCTGAAGCTCGGTGCGCGCCCGGCCGACATCGGCCAGACAGGGGAGGAGCAATGGCATGTCCTGGCCGACCCCGAAGGCAATGAGTTCTGCCTGCTCAGGGCCCGCTTGGACCCACTCTGATGCTCATCGGTCACACCTCGACATCAGGTACCTAGGGGTCTGCCTCGAAGTCCGGTGTGACGGGCGTGTCGTGATCGGGAAGTAAGTGAGGTCTCCCGTCGAGGGTTCATCGACCAAGAAGAACCTGAACACCGGAGTCCTCGTGGCCACCCTTGGGGCGAGTCGCCGCGCTGCCCGGCGATCACGACCAGGGACAGCACCTTCTGGCCCTGTTCACAAGCCAGGTGGATCTTCGTGGTCAGCCCGCCGCGAAGACGGCGGTCCCCCTGCCGCGGCGGCTTGCTTCCCGGCCTCGGTTGCGGGCTCGCCTTTCGAGCCGGCTCCTTGAGGCTCCTCTTTCATGGTGGTCGTGACCTCGTCGGGTGCCGGCGTTTCACCGCTCGCGGGTGCCTTGCCCGGCGAAGATGAGTCCTCCTTGTCCGGCTTGGATTTCTTGGCGGCCGCGGCCGTCGCCTTCTCGAGTTTCTTTTCGGCGCGCGCGGTTGCCTTCTGCGCTCGCTTCTGGGCACGCGTCGCGGCACGCTGCGCTCTGGTCTGGTTGCCCGTGGGTGCCTCCGCGGCGGAGCCGCTGGAAGAGCCCTCGCGTGTTCGTGCGCGCAAGGCCACAGCCACCACGAGCATCGTGATGACGGCGATCAGTGCCGACGATACCGACACAAGAATCAGCTGAGCTGACGTCATGAAAGACTCCTCACGCTGCCGGTTGGCGAACGTCGCGCAAAACTAACCGACCCTTGTACCAGACGAGAAAGAGAGTGAGATGGGGATAGAGGAGGATCTGCTTCAGGTCTCCTTCACCTTGGTTCGCTTCGGCGCCTTCGTCGCCAACTCGCTCATCTTCGGTGCCATCCCCCTGTTCCTGCTGGTGTTGCGGCCCGGTTTCAAGGCGTTGGGTCCGGAGTCGTGGCGCGTGGGAAGGCTGGATCTGGCGGCTCGCATCGAGGGCCTCGTGCGTGCGTCGCTGGTCGCCAGCCTGGTCGCCACCGTTCTCGCACTTCTGCTGCAGAGCGCCCTCGTAGCGACGCTGGCGGGCGGCGAGCTCCGACTCGACTCTCTCGAGACCGTGCTCGACACGAGCTTCGGCATCTGGAACCTGGTGCGAATTCCGGTACTGGTCGCCCTGGGAGTGTTGCTTTTCAATCGCCTCCAACAGGTCTCTCTGTCGGGGATCGGTGAGGGCGAGGCCAGGCCGGGATCGCTGTGGTGGGCGCTGTGGGGAGTGCTGGCGTTGTCGCTGCTGGCGACCTGGTCCCTCTCCGGTCATGCGTCGGTGTCCAGCCCCGTGGGGCTCGCCTTGATCAACGACGTCGTTCATCTGAGCGCGGGAGCAACGTGGTTCGCGGGGATCATCGTGCTCGCGATCGCGCTGCCAGACGCCTGGCAGGGTCGCACGACCTCCGAGCGAACTCGCTTGCTGTCAGAGGTTGTTTCCCGCTTCAGCAGGATGGCCCTCATAGCGATCGCGGTGGTCGCCGCAACCGGCACCGTCAACTCGTTTCTCAACATGGAAACCCCCGGCGATCTGATCGACAGCGGCTACGGGCGCGTGGTGTCGATAAAGATCGGTCTGTTTCTCGCCGTCGTCGTCCTCGGAGCGATCAACCACCTTTACGTCCGGAAGAGGCTGGCGGCGGCTTCGTCGAATAGCGACGTGAGGGATCCCTACGGTTTGTTCCGGAGGACGATCGCCATCGAGCTCGTGGTGGGGCTCCTGCTGATGGGATCGACGGGGTTACTCGTGGGCTTGCCTCGCACCAGGAAGACGCCACCGCCGCAATCGGCGCCGGTGGTTACTTTCGTGCGGGGGCCGGGTCTGCCTTCCTGAGGAACAGGCCGCCGCCGGCGCCCAGCAGCAGGGCGGCCGCGAGGGCCACCACCAGGACGCCTGACTCTGGCTCGAGGCTGTCGGTGGGAGCCGCGCTCAAAGACTGCTCGTCGTCGGCTTCCTCCGGAGCGATGACCTCGGACTCGGGGTCGGCCAGCGTCGGATCGGTCGGGTCCGACAGCGGTGTGTCCTCGGTGGTGGACTCGAAGGCCGAGCCTCCGAAGTCGCTGTCGAAGTCCGGTATCGCGCTGTAAGTCGAATGGTCGGTCGTCGTGCTGGGGCTGCTGAAAAAGGGCGTGTAGGCAGGCGAGCTGGTCGTCGGGCTCGTGGCCGATCCGGCGTGGCCCGAGTGGGTCGTTCCTGCGGTTATGGGGTTCGATGGGGACGCGGCGTGGGCCCCACCATGGTGGCCCGGATCGCTGGTCGACCCCCAGCTGTACTTCGGCTTGTCGCCGTTGCCGCCGCCGGAGCCGTCACAGTCGGGGCCGGCGTGGACCTCGAACGAGTAGCCCCACTTCTCGGTCTCCTCGTCGGGTGGCGGAGTATCGGTTGGAGTAGGCGAGGGTGACTCGCCGGGCGGCGGGGTGCCGGGCGGTGGCTCCGGCTCGGCGGCCACGGTGTAGCTCACCCGGACGCGATAGCGGCCCCGGGGGGCCTTGTTGAGGTTCACCGTGGCCTGGTCGCCGGAAACGGTGGTCTTCTTGGCGCTGACGGTGCGCTCGCAGG
>JBOGWV010000055.1:0-3175 GCA_050693975.1 Actinomycetota bacterium | reverse complement strand
CTTCGAGCGTTTCGAGCATGCGCACGTCCGCTCATTTCTCATGTGGCTCGCGTTCGCAACGATCCAGGACCCTCGGCGTCCCGGTACCGGCGTGCTCCCGTCGTCGGTCACGGCGGGACGCCAGGAGTTCGGATGGACGACTCCAGTCGGCGGCTCGGGCATGCTGCCCGTCGCGCTGGCCCGGCTAATCGAGGATCACGGAGGCCGCATCGTCACCGGGGCACCGGTTGTAGAGATAACCGTCGAGGACGGCCGCGCTACGGGCGTGATCACCGCCGATGGCACTGGGTACCGCGCTCGCCGAGCGGTGTTGTCGACCATTCATGCGGCGCGGCTCGCCGAGGTCCTTCCCGAGGGCGCCCTTCCTCGTGATTTCACGGCCAGGATGGAGCGCTGGAAGCCGGGACTGACTCTGTTCGCCGTCCATCTCGCGCTTCGCTCGGTTCCCCGGTTCGCGATCGAGGGAGGCTTCCGATCGTCAACGGCTGGAGCCCTGGGCACGCCCGAGGGGCTGGTCGCCCAGGTAGAGGCTCACGCCGTAGGCGAGACCTTCAGGGACGATCCCTGGATCCTGGTGGTCAATTCGTGTGAGGTCGATCCCGAGCGGGCTCCGAACGGAGGGGCGACGCTAAAGCTGCTCACGATCGCGCCGCGCGACCTCGCCTCCGGCGACTGGTCCACGGAGAGACATGACTTCGCCGATGCGTTGGTCGAGCGCGTGGCTTCTCGGATGAGCTTCGATCCTGAAGAGGTGCTCGCGATCCTTCCCGAATGTCCCCTCGATTTGGAGGCACGCAACCCACACAACTACATGGGCTCGTGCCATGGTGGAGAGCTGTCGCCCGAGCAGTCCGGCCTGAACCGCCCTGCACCCGGCCACGCGCATTACCGCATGCCGGTGGAGGGGCTCTACCAAACCGGGGCGACGACACACCCCGGCGGTTCGGTATCCGGGCGACCCGGTCGAAACGCGGCGCGCGTCATGCTGGCCGATCTCGGAATGGACCCCATCACAGTGATGTCGTGAGCATCGAGCTCGACGCGCTCTTGATAATCCTGCTCGCAATGGCCGCCGGTGGCGTGGTCAAGGGAGCCACCGGGATGGGTTTGCCGCAGGTGGCCATCCCCGTCATGGCAACCTTCCTTGGTGTAGAGGCCGCCGTAGTGATCATGGCGATTCCGGGCATAGTCACGAACACCTGGCTGCTGTGGAACCACCGCAGTTCCTACAGGCAGACGCGCGACCTGCCAACACTCCTCGTGCTGGGGGCGCTGGGAACGATCGCCGGTTCGCTGGCGCTGGATTCGCTCAACGAGGACGTGTTATCCCTCGTCCTCGCGGCCATGATCGGGCTGTACGTGGTCGTCTTCTTCACTCATCCGAATCTCAGGCTGACACCGGCCTTCACCCGGATCGCATCCCCGCCGGTCGGCGTGGCCGCGGGCTTGCTCCAGGGCTCGACCGGAATGTCGGGACCGCTCATCTCGACCTACCTCCATAGCTATCGAATGGAGAGGGCGGTGTTCGTCGTTTCCCTAACGACGATCTTCCAGTTCTTCGCCGTGGTCCAGGCAGCCACACTGCTCGGTGTCGGCCTCTACACCACGGAACGTTTCGTGCTGAGCACCCTGTCGGTGTTCGCCGCGATGGCTTCGCTGCCGCTTGGGGAGCGGTTGGGAGCGCGCTGGTCGCGTCGCATGTTCGAGATCACGGTGATCGTCATCCTCGTGGCGAGCGCAGCGAAGCTCCTCTACGACGCCTTGTCGTAGGGCGG
This sequence comes from Actinomycetota bacterium, assembly GCA_050693975.1. GTDB lineage: Bacteria > Actinomycetota > CADDZG01 > CADDZG01 > WHSQ01 > WHSV01. The sequence continues at coordinate 1,400 of JBOGWV010000055.1, read as the reverse complement.
CTATCTCGCCGCTTCGCCCTCGCCCTGTGCACTTGCCACCACGGCCGAGGTGGTACCGCTCCGATTGAGCGTCGACTGAGTTTCGCGGGTCGTAGGCAGTGGGCCGGTCGCGGTGTAGTAGCGGTGCCCCGCGACCATGAGCTGTTCGGCCGGGAAGCGCGTGATCACCTCGCAGCCGTCGGCGGTAACCACCAGCTGTTCCTCGATGCGCGCCGCCGACCATCCGTCGGAGGCGGGCCAGAAAGTCTCGAGCGCGAACACCATGTTTTCAGTGATCGGTTCGGGATGATCGAGCGACACGAGCCTGCTGAAGATGGGCTTCTCCCAGATCGACATTCCAACTCCGTGCCCGAACTGCAGCGCGAACGCGGCCTCCTCGTTGGGGAATCCGAAGTCCTCCGCCTTGGGCCACACGGAGACGACGTCTGCGGTGGTCACACCCGGCTTGATCAGATCGATCGCCTCATCGAGCATCTCGCGACAGCGGGCGTAGGCGTCGACCTGAGCCTGTGAAGCGCTGCCGATTGCGAACGTCCGGTAGTAGCACGTCCTGTAGCCCATGAAGCTATGGAGGATGTCGAAATACGCCGGATCGCCCGGTCGCAACACGCGGTCGGTGTAGACGTGCGGATGCGGATTGCAACGTTCTCCCGAGATCGCGTTGACGCCCTCGACGAACTCCGAGCCGAGGTCGTAGAGCACCTTATTGACGAGTCCCACACATTCGTTTTCCTTTATTCCGGGCTTCATCGCTCGGTACAGCTCTTCGTAGGCCGCATCCACCATCATGCAAGCGGTGTTGAGAAGCGTGATCTCGTCCTCGGTCTTGATCACGCGCGCCTTCTGCATGAGTTGCTGACCATCCACCACCGTGATGCCCTCGGCCTGAAGCGCGAACAAAACGGGCAGTTCGATGGCGTCGACTCCGACGGGCTCGTCCAAAAGCCCGCGCTCCTCCAGCTCGACTCGGATCTTGCGGGCAACGTCCTCGGCGCGTCCCGACTCCGGGGACATCGCTCCGCGCATGGTCGAGATGCCCGCACGTGACCGTCCGGCCAGCCAGGGATTGTAGAGATCATGGTGACGAGCGGCAGAACCGAAGTCCCACATGATCGGCTCGTCGTTGCGAGGCAGGAGGCAGAAGCGGTTGAGCTTGTCCTGGGCCCAGGTCCCGATGTGAGTCGCCGTGATGTAGCGAATATTGGTCATGTCGAAGCACAGCAGCGCCCCGCAGTCGGAGTTGCTCAGCTCCTTGCGGGCCCGGTCGAGCCGTTGGTTGCGCAGCCGGCCCATGTCGACGCGCTCTTCCCAATCGACGTTCATCGAGCCGAAAGTCTTGAGCCCCATCTCACTCTCCCGAAAGGTCGTGCCGCGTGACCCTGAGTCTACCGCAATCGTTT